>CAMWSI010000100.1 GCA_947176875.1 uncultured Bacteroidales bacterium | reverse complement strand
CGAGCAGCCGCAAGCCCTTTGTCGCCGGCCTTTTTTTCATGAGCTGCAAGCCAGTAACAGCCATCTGAAAATCCGCGAGGAACACAGGCCGCACGATGACAGCACCGCCCATCCGCGCCGCCGGCTCTACGCCCCGAACACACTCACGGCCTACGCGCCTTTCCGCAATGCCGACAACGAAATTCTGGGCTACGTCATGCTGCCTTACGACCGCTTCGGCCGCAGTTGGGAAACCGTCATGCACCGCTATTGGGGGGCCTACCTCAACCTGTTTGTATGGATCAGTTTGCTGACCCTTTTGGCCGCCTGGCTGCTGAGCCGTTACGTGACGCGGCCGCTCAAACAGCTGAGCCGCCAGATGGGGGCGCTCCAACTGACCGAAGACCGCCTCTCCGCTCCGCCGCCCTTGACTTGGCGCGCGCAGGACGAAATAGGCTCGCTCGTGGCCCAATACAACCGCATGACCGCGCAACTCTCCGACAGCATACGGCAACTGGCCGAGGCCGAACGCCAAAACGCCTGGCAACAGATGGCGCGGCAGGTGGCGCACGAAATCAAAAACCCGCTCACGCCGCTCCAACTCCAGATGCAACAGTTGGAGCGCGCCTACCGTGACGGCAAGCCCGACTTCGAAGACCGGCTGACACGCTTCGGCGAACTGTTGCGCACGCAAATCGCCTCGCTGACCCGTATGGCCGATACGTTCTCGCAACTCGCGCAATGGCAGCAACCGCAATGGCAGGCGGTACCGCTGCGGGAAGCCGTGGAAAGCGCGGCCGCCCTGTTCCCGGCGCCTACTACGTTTTCGTTCGACTGGCCGGCCGAACCGACGGCGGTCTGCGCCGACCCGCAATGGTTGCGTCAGATTCTGACCAATCTATTCCGAAACGCCGTCCAGGCTATGGAGGAAGCCGGCACGGCAGAGCCGCATATACGCATAGAGGCCGACCTCCACGAGACCGACCTCCTGCTTCACGTATGCGACAACGGCCCCGGTATCGCGCCGGAGCGGCAGAACCGCATTTTCGAGCCGCATTTCACGACCCGTTCGGCCGGCAGCGGCTTAGGACTGGCCATCAGCCGCCGCTTGGCCGAGGGGATGGGGGGCGCGCTCACCTTCGCGCCCGCGACACCCGCCGAACCGACCGCCGATGCCCCCGTCCTTGCCGGCGCCCACTTCATCCTGCAACTGCGGCGCGCATAAACGCCGCGCCGCCCCTGGAGCGCCGCCAGGCCGCGCCGTTACCGACCGCCTCCACCGCCGTTGCCACCGCCCATGCGATCGCCTTCCTCCAATGCCTTGACCTGCCGACGCGCACGCATCAGCTTATTGTTGCCGAAATTATACGACACCGACAGCGATATCCGCTGCCCCCCCTGACGGAAAGCCATATCGTTTACCGTACCGTCCGGATAACGGTTGATTTCAGACCAGGCCATGCCCAACAGATCGTTGGCCGACAGCGTCACGCTCAACTTTTCCTTGAAAAACGTCTTCTTGACCGACAGGTTCAACGCCACGTAAGGCCGTGTATATTCAAACATGTTCCGAGACGGCAACCGCGCCCATACCGAGAGTTCGGCCGTCAGCGTCTTGACAATATCCACATCCGTACCCAACCAGGCCGTAGCGTCGAAACAGCGCACGTCTTCGTGGCGGAAGCCGCCTTCCGGCAACGCGTAGTCGAACATCCTGTGTCCGTAAGTACCCGATACGAAAAAGCGCAGCCGCCAGCGGTCGAAAAACGACCAGTTGCCGTTCACCGACAGCGTCACGAAATCCGCCTTACCCATATTCTCCGGAATACGGTACGAATAATACGTACCATCCTCATACCGGTAATAGGTCATGCTGTTGATGTTGCCGTCGGTATGCACATAGCCCGCCGTCACGAACAGATTGTATTTGTACGAATAGGTCAGATCCAGATTATGCGAATATTCCGGATTCAGGTAAGGATTTCCGCCGTGGTAACTCGTTGCGTCATTACGACTGAGAAACGGATTGAGGTTGTAATACGACGGACGCGAAAGCCTGTACCGGTACGACAGATTGAGCCGATGGTCCTGCCCGATCTGCTGCGAGATGTTCACGTTCGGGAACGGCCGGCCATAGACCCGCTCGTGAGCCGAATCCATTTCGGGATTATAACCTTTCAAGGCCGTGACCTCGCCGCGCAAACCCACCTGAAGGCTCGTCTTGCTCGCGAAATTATGGCTGTACATGACATAGGCCGCGCCTATGAGTTCGTTGTAGAGATAGCGGTTGCTGCGGTTCGTGTCGCGCACGCCGTCCACTTCGTAGATATATTGATAGTCGTTGTCCCCGTAACTGAATTTGACACCGGCCTCCAACGTGCTCTGTTGAGAAAAAGGATGCTCGTAGTCTATACGCAACGCATATACATCCGAGATGGACGGCCTGTCCAGATAATAATTCTCCGTGGCCGTGACTTCCTCGAAATTTCCGCGGTAATACGCCAACGAATTGTCGCCGGCCCCGCCGCTCTCGCCGCGCATCCACGTGAAATCGGCATAAAGTTTACGCCGGTAAACGCTGTCGAACGTATGCTCGTAATTGGCTGTCAGATTGTGGTTCTGATTCGTATTGTGCGCATCGGCCGTCTGCATCAGGCTGCGGACGATGCCGCCCGCCGGGTCCAGCCATTGCACCGGCATATCCGTACGGGTCTTGCCCCACCAGCCGGAACCGCGGTACGAAACGCCCAGCACGTCCCGACGGGTCGGATAATAATCCACTCCGCCGCGCGCCCACATGCCTTGCGACAACTGGTTTAACTCGCTGTAATCTTTCAGACCGTCGGTATAACGTTGGCCTGAGCCGTCGGCATAAGTCGTCTGCATGTAATAACGGTTCGGCGAATCATAATACCAATGGGAAAGATTGCCGTAAACCGATACTTTCTCGGTGCGGAAATTCAAATCCAGCGACTCGTCGCTGTTGCCGCCTTTGAACGGATTGAGGTTCAAGCCACCGCCCGCAGATACCGAACCGTTGAAACCACGCTCGCGCTTGCGGTCGGTCTTGATGTCGATGATACCGCCCACCCCTTCGGCGTCGTACTTGGAAGACGGATTGGCGATGGCCTCTATGGACGAGACCGAACGCGACGGCAAAGCCTTGAGGTAATTGGCCAGGTCGGTGCCGCTCAGATAGGTGTTGCGGCCATCGACCATAACCATGACACCGGCCTTGCCGTTGAGCGAGATGTTGTCGTTGTGGTCAATCGTCACGCCCGGAAATTTCTTCAGCATTTCGTAAGCGTTTTCGGCCGTCGTGGCCGCAAGATGTTCCGCCACGTTCATGACGATTTTGCCCGGCTTCATCTCCACCATCGGCCGCTTGGCGCGCACCTCCACTTCCTGCAACTGCAACGATGTCGGCGAGAGGCGGACGGGTGGCAACGCCACGCTGTCGGCCTTGCCGCGTATGTCGAATGCCGGCGAGTTGGCCAAATGATAACCCAACGTGGAGATCTGGATGAAATAATGCCCCGGCGCCATTTTCCGGAACAGAAACCGTCCCTCCGCATCGGTCGAAGTCCCCGTTATCTGGGTTGTGTCGGACGCCCTGACCAATACGACGTTGGCAAACAACAAGGGCTCACCGTTTTGCCCGTCCACAGCCGAACCGGCCACGGTCTGAGCCTTCGCGACACCCAGACCGCCTCCCGCCACCATCAGCAGTCCCAAGACCGCCGTAAATAATTTTCCCATACCGCTATATATATTTCGCATATTCCGTCACCTGTTCCCAGGTCAGGTTCAACTGCCGCATCTTCCGGCAGAAATTCGGCAAATCCGTCTTAAGGAACGTCTCCCGCCTTTCCGCGCTCACTTTCTCCAACGCCTGTTCCGACACCGAGAAGCCAATGCCGCGCTTGCTGTAAATAATGCCGCCCTGTTCCAACACCTCGTAGGCACGCGCCACCGTGTTGGGATTGACCGTCAGCAGCGCGCTCAATTCCCTTACCGACGGAATCTTGTCGTGCGCCGCCCATTCCTGCCGCAATATCCGGTCGCCTATATAGTCCGCTATTTGCAGATATATGGCTTTGTCTGCTATAAATTCCATAATGTTGATTCGTTTTTATTTTACGTGTGACCCGACCCGCCGCGCCGCCATCAGGGAAGCCTCATCCGCTTGCCCCGGACGCGCCGCGGCGGTCTTATTGCCTTGCCGCATCCGCTTACAGCTGACGGCGTCTGAAACTGAAGAACGACCATGCGTAGAGCCCGAGGCAGGCGCCAATCGTGCCGATATAAACCAAAGCCTTCAACCATTTCTCGGCCATTTCTTCACTCAAGATTCCCTGAAAATCGAATGTGCGACCCGGCAACACGACGGCCAGCCGGATCACCACCCACGAAAACAGACAGACCAAAACGAAATAGGTCGCCATCAGTTTAAGGAGTTTATGGCGTTTGAAGAAACAGGTGCCCCAAAGCACGGAGGCCTGCGGTCCAAAGACCAACAGTATGGCCAAAACCAAGAATCCGCCAATTCCGCTACCCTCGGCGAACAAGCCGTTCAAACCGTCTTTAAGGATATTGGGGCCCGCCAACGTGTGGTTCACGAGCAGGTTCATGACGCTATCCAGCAGGCCGCACCAAAGCAACAACAATACCGGCACCACGATGACCGACTGCGCCCAGACGGCCGCGAATTTCTCCATATTGCCGGTGTGTCGCATCATGAACGAAAACCCGTTGCCCGGATGATTGAGATCACG
>CAMWSI010000099.1 GCA_947176875.1 uncultured Bacteroidales bacterium | reverse complement strand
TTATCCCAGCGTTCAGCCCGATTCTTGCGGGTCTGGCTTTCATTGAAACGCCTTTTGAACAGCAAGCCGGTCAGGAGTACGGGCGTACGGACTTCTGCCGCCATGCCCGACGGCCAGGCCGCGGCCATCCCCCGCCCCAACAACTCGGCCTGATTATAGCCCCGTTTTCTCAGCTTGTCCGGATGCAACGGCACGGGCACCAGAAAATCCACGCCCGCATACAGCGGCGACCGCCCGAGCCGCCGCCCCATCAAATTCCCCATATACAGTCCCAATTCGGGCTGCCGCTTATATTTCAACGCGTGCAGCAAGGCCTGCACCCGCCCCTCCGGCGTAAAGAACAGCAACGAAGCCGCCCGCCGCAACGGCACACGACCGTAAAACGCCTGCGCCGTCGGATTTTCCTCCCAACGCTCATAACCCGTATAAGGCAGATGCACGCGGCATGGCGTGCACAGCATCCGCTCGCCGTCCGAAAGCGGCCCGCCGCAGGCTTTGCAGACCGGCGGATACATAAAATCGACAAAAGATCGCCAATACGATATTATTCCACGAATCATCCTGTATCTATATGTTTTTGCCAAATTTATTGTTATTTTTGCCGTTAGTTTATCATTTTTCCTTAAAAAAACGTAAAAACAGACATCATGGCTTGGGAAACATCGTCCGACAGAACGGTCAAACGACTGAAAAACACTATCTTTTTCCTTATCATCGTCATCCTTGCCTTAGGCGGCGGCATGGGGTACGCGCTCTACCAGAAACAACAGAGTTTCAAACAGGGTGTCCAACTCAAAGGCGAACTGGATCAGTTGATGGACGATTATACGAGCGTCAAGGTGGAAAACCAGGATCTCTCCGCCCAACTTATGGACAAAGACAGCATCATCATGGCCAACGCGAAGGAGATTCAGAAACTCATCGCCTCCCAGGCCGACTATAATAAAATCAAGCGCAAACTGGAACTGCTCCGCAATATCACGCAAGACTACGTACACCGCATCGACTCGCTCGTAGTGGAAAACCAGACGCTGACGGCCGAAAACGTACAGATCAAGGAAGAAATCGCGGTGGAACGCCGGAAAAACACGACGCTGACTCAGGAAAAACAAGCGCTGACCCACAAGGTGGAAGTGGCTTCCATGCTCAAAGCCTACAATCTGGAAGTCGGCACCGCCCGCCTCCGCGCCGATGGCCGCGAAGTGCCGACCGACAAGGCCGTACGTTTGAGCCGTATCACGATTTCGTTCACACTGGGCGAAAACAATCTGGCGGAGAAAGGCGAGAAAACCCTATACGCACGCATTGAACGGCCAGACGGCATCGTCATTACGAAAGACGCCACGGACAACGCCTATACGTTTACGACCGACAGCGGACAGACGATACTCTACTCCATAAAAGAAACGGTGAACTACCAAGGCGAAGCATTACCCGTCCACATCTTTTGGGACAAACTCGACAAGAAACAGCCGGCTATGGACGGCAAATACGATGTCAAGCTCTATGCGGACGGCAAGGAAATCGGCCGCGGCAGTTTCATCGTAAGGCCGTAATAGAAGAAGTCGCCTCGCATCTACGGACCCGTGCGGGGTGCGAAGCAATGGTGGGACACATACCGATATAAAAAAAGCACAGCCTGATGGCTGTGCTTTTTTTATCGTCCTTGTCCGAAACCGAACGCTAAAACTGCGTCAGGAACCGCTTGTCGTTTTCGGAAAACAACCGCAGGTCGTTCACACGGTATTTGAGATTGGCCATACGTTCCACACCCATGCCGAACGCATAGCCGCTATATACTTTACTGTCTATGCCGCAGTTATCCAAAACAGCCGGATCCACCATGCCGCACCCCAAAATCTCGACCCAACCCGTATGCTTGCATAAATGACAGCCCTTGCCGCCGCATATCGTACAGGCGATGTCCATCTCGGCCGACGGCTCCGTAAAAGGGAAATAGGACGGCCGCAACCGTATCTCCGTATCCGCCCCGAACATCTCTTTGGCGAAATGGAGCAACGTCTCGCGCAGGTCGGCGAAAGAAACGTTCTTGTCTATATACAGCCCTTCCACTTGATGAAAGAAACAATGCGCCCGTGCAGAAATGGCTTCGTTGCGATAGACGCGTCCCGGAAAAATAGCCCGGATTGGCGGCCGCTGGCTCTCCATCATCCGGATCTGCACCGAAGAGGTATGCGTCCGCAAGGCCACATCGTCCGCCCCGCCGCGCTTTTCCACAAAAAACGTGTCCTGCATATCGCGTGCCGGATGTTCGGGCGGAAAGTTCAAGGCCGAAAACAGATGCCAGTCGTCCTCGATTTCCGGACCGTCCCATACGACAAATCCTATTTTCCCGAAAATATCGATGATTTCCTCCCGCATGAGCGACAACGGATGCCGATGCCCCAAGTCCGTCCAGACAGGACGCGTCATATCGGGTATCTCGCCGGTCGCGCCCCCCTGCTGAGCCAAGGCTTCCTTAGCCTGTTCCACAGCGGTCTGGGCCGCGTTCTTCAATCGGTTCAACGCCACGCCCATCTCTTTCTTCAAGGCGGGTTCCAACTGTTTGAACGCTTCAAACAAGTCGTTGAGTTCTCCCTTTTTACCCAAAAGACGGATACGGTACTGTTCTATCGCCTCCGCGGTAGAAAGTTCAATCGTTTCGGCTTCTTCCAACAAAGCCCGTACTTTCTCTTTCATGCCTTATGCCTACCTATTTTTCTATGCGCATCTTCATCCGGATATCCTCTATGGGACGGTCGGCGCCGTTTGTCTGCACGGCCGCGATTTTGTCTATGACGTCCAGCCCTTCAATGACTTCGCCGAACACCGTATAGTCGCCGTCCAGATGCGGCGTTCCGCCCACCGTGCTGTACAACCGTTTCTGCTCTTCGTTGAGTTTTAATCCGCGGCTTTCGAACATGGCGAACATTTCCTGCGGATAAACCTGCCCCTGCACGATATAAAACTGACAGCCCGAAGAAGCCTTGGCCGGGTTCACGGCATCGCCCTGCCGGGCCGCCGCCAACGCGCCTTTCTTATGATACAGGCCATCGACGAATTCCGCAGGCACCGTATAACCCACATCGCCCATTCCCAACATTTTGTTGGCCGGCGCCCCTTTGGAATCCGGGTCGCCGCCCTGAATCATGAAATTGTCTATCACGCGGTGAAACAACAAATCGTCATAAAAACCCTCTTCCACCAACTTCACGAAATTGTCGCGGTGTTTGGGCGTTTCGTCGTAAAGTCTCACGACCATATCGCCGTAAGGCGTCTCGATCCTTACCTTGGTTTGTGCCTGTGCCATAGTTATCATTGTCGTTAAAAATAAAATACCTGTCATAAGCCGGCAGGTCGCCGACCGGATTCCCGTTTTCATGTTTCTTTCCTTTCTTTATCCCGACCGACCCCGACATTTGCCGGTCGCACGACGGACATGAGATGCCCTTCCTTGCGGTCTGCCGAACGTTTCAGCAAATTTACGAAAATTTCCCTACCGCGCCAACCAGGATTCGGGATCCATTTTCGTCACCCCTTTCCAAACCTGAAATTGTAGTTCGGTTTTGCCTTCATCCTGATTCGTCGCCACACGACCTATCGTCTGCTTGGTCGTCACCTTGTCGCCTTTCTTGACCGATACCTGATCCAGATTGGAGTAAACCGTCGTATAGGCGCCATGCCGTATCATAATGAATTTCAACCCGTAAATCGTACCCACATTGCTTACCTCCCCGTTGAATACGGCGCGGACCGCCGAACGGGCTTCGGTAACGATATCGATGCCGTTATTCGTTACCGTCACACTTTTGACAACGGGATGCGGATGGGTGCCGAAATGACTGGATATGCTCCCCTTGGCGGTCGGCCACGGCAACTTGCCCTTGTTGCTTTCGAAATCGGCCGAAAGCGCTTTCTCGGCCGGCGTCAGCGCATAGGCGGCCGCCGCGGTCGTGGCTTTCTGACCGGCGGCCGCCGCTTTCTTCTGAGCCGCCTCGTTCGACTTGCGGATCTCTTCCTGGATTATTTTCTGAATCTGCGCATTGAGTTCATTGCGTTTCTTTTGCTTGGCTTTGAGTTGCGCGGCCAACTGATTTTCCTTTTTCTTGAGTGTATTGACGAGCTTGTTCTGCGCCATTTTCTCTTTTTGCAGTTTGCTCTTTTCCTGCTCCTGCTTGCTCAACAATTGTTTTTTCTCCGCACGTTGCGACGACAGCTCCGTCCGCTTCTCTTCCAACGCGGCCTGCTTGGCCTCTATCTGCGCCACCGTCAGCCGCTGGTGGTCGCCGTACTGCTTGATATACTGCAACCGTCTGAAAGCCTGATTAAAATCCGAGGAGGCCAGGATGAACATCCACTTGTCATACTGGTTCCTGTGCAGATAGGAAGACTGAAGCATGGCGGCGTATTCCTTCTTCAGGTTCTCGATGTCGCGCGTATGCCGCGCGATGTCGGACGACAGTTTGCCGATACGTTGGTCGGTCAGCGTCACTTCCTTGTTCAGACCGTTGATGAGCTTGGTGCGCGTATTGATGTTTTTGTTCAACAACTCCAGTTCCGCCAACGAATTACGCTTGCTCTTTCGCGTCTGTTCCAACAACTTGGAGGTATTGGCGATTTCCTCTTCAATCTTTTTCTTGTTGGCTTCCAGCGTCTTTTTATCCTGAGCCGACAAGCCGGAAACCGCACCCGCCGAAAGACAGACGACCAATAGCCATACCAAAGGGTTATTCCGCATAACGCACCGTATATTTTTT
>CAMWSI010000098.1 GCA_947176875.1 uncultured Bacteroidales bacterium | reverse complement strand
CCGGCACGGTTCGGCACCGGTGGAGACCGTGAAGCCCGCGCGGCCGGGCAGCAGCCGGACGGGCGAGGGCAGTGCGGAGACAGCCACGTATTATTACGCGTTGCGTGTCAAGTCGGCATACGGCATATACAGTGTGGATGCCGGAACATACTGCTCTTTCTATGACGCCGCCATCCCTTATGCCACGAGTTTCGAAATCGACGACGAACTGGGAGCGGTCAGTCTTTTGGGAAAAGGTTGGAAACGTCAGGCGAATTTCAACAGTTACGGGGCGGTCGATACCGTGGTAAGAAGCGGCGAGTATGCTTATGCGGTTCATAACGATTCCGTTTCCCGCTTGCAGATAGGCGCGGGCCTGAATGTTTATGCAGGCGTGGAATACGAATTGTCGTTCTATGTCTGCGCCCATGGCAAATACGTTTACGGCAACCGTTGGCAGCACGCATTGAAGAAACCGTTGGGATTGTCCATCAACGGCAAGGATACGACTGTGGTCGTGCCGAGTCCCTATATTTCCGAAACGCCGGACGAGGACGGTCGGAAGCCTTGGATTTATCCGAACAAGGATATCACGAAACATACCTATACGTTCGTGCCGGACGAGAACCGACAGCTGGAAATCGTTTTTCAGGCGTTGTCGGACGACAGTTATTATATCGACGATCTGAGCGTCAGCTATAAAGGCGCCATTAGCGTGCCCGCCGTATTATCGGGGCTGGCTTTGGATGAAACGGCTTCGGATTTGGCCGACGGCAGACTGGTTTTGAAATTCACGAATCCGTCCGAGACATTGAGCGGTCAGAATCTGGAGACTTTGGACGGTGTGGTGTTCGAATATTCGCCCTATCGCGGCTTCCGCGACGAATTGGGCCGGGATGTGGTGTATGAGGGTAAGTTGGAGACGACGGCTGTCGGTGCGGCGGCGACCTATGCGATGCAAGTGCCGTACGGCGGCTTCTGGTATGTGCGGGCTTACGCCTATAACGGATCCGGCCGTTCGCCCTATACGGCGACCCTGGCGGTCGGTTATGCGGGGGCTAAGGCCGAATGCCGTTTCGAGGTAAGGAACGGTAAAGGCGGAGCGGTGGAAGGCGCCGCCATCGTGCTGGAACCTCTGTTCAGCGCTCCTGTCGAAGTTCCCGACTATACGGCGGCGACCGATGCGGCCGGGACAGGTGTCGTTTCGCAGATGTATTGCGGACGTTATGCAGTCCGCGTGGGCGATTTCTGGTATGATACGTTGGCATGGGAGGTGAATGTCCGTAAAGATACGACGGTGAAGGCCGTGCTGACCGACCGCGAATTCCACAGATGGCCCGCGGCCTTGCATAACCTGCGTGTAACGGCCACGGACGGCGCGGCCGTCAAAGTGAGCCTGAGCTGGCGGAATCCGGATGCGGATGCCGACGGTCTGCCGCTGGCCGGCATCAACGGTCTGGAGGCCGAGGCCATAGACGGCATTGCGTTTTACTATTCAACCGACGGCTCGGTCTATGAAGAGCTGACAACCGTAACGGACGGCCTGACGCCCGGTGTCGAGGCTACCTGCGACCTGACGTTCCCGAAACAGGGCGCGTTCACGTTGCGTGCCATCGCCCGCAACCGGCATAATACGGCCGAACGTTATGAGGCGGTGGAATTGCCGCTCGGTTATGTCGGCAACGGTTATGCGCCGGTTTACGTCTGCCTCTCAGGCAATGAGTCTGTTGCCGACGTGCGTATCACGCTCGTGGCCGCGTCCGGCGACACGGCCTTTACGGCCACGGGCGGGGCGGACGGCCGTGTGGCTTTTTCCGGCGTTTTGGCCGGCACATACGACCTTTTCGCCACGGCCGATTATTACGACCGTCTGATTAAGGAAAAAATCGAGGTTTCCGCTTCCGGCGACCGGACGTTGGACGGCTTTGTCTATACTTTGGCGCAACCTGAAATCACGTCCTTGGAAGTCTTGGGCTTCAACTCCGTCAAATGGGATTGGAACGTGGCGGCCGACCGTCATTTCAGCGACGGCTTCGAGTCTTACACCGATTTCGCCATTTCGGATATCGGCCATTATAAACTGGGCGGTCATAAATCCAAAGGCCAGTTTGGCGGTGTGACGTGGGAAAACATGTTCGAAGATCAGGCCTATATCGTTTTCAATCCGTCGGCCGCCACGCCTTCGCTCGCCGACGATATCTATCTCGGCGCCCGCTCCGGTTCCAAAATGCTGTGTTCGTTCTTCACGATCCGCAACGACGACTGGCTGGCGCATAAGGTGGACGGCGGCGGTACGTTGAAGTTCTGGGCCTGCGGTCCCCAAATCAGCGGCGCGGCTCCGGAACGGTTCGTCGTACTCTATTCCGCTACGGACGATAATTTCGCCAATTTCATTCCGTTGAATGACGGGGCGTATATCGAGACCGAAAAGGATTGGAAAGAATATACGTTTGAATTGCCCGACAATGCCCGTTATTTCGCCATCCATTGTGTTTCGGACGACGCCAGCGTCTTCAAGATAGACGATCTGTCCTATACGCTGAACCACGGGGCCGTGATAGCGCGGGCCAAGGAATTCGAAGTATATGTGGACGGTTCGAAAGTGGCCACGGTTCCGGCGACGACTTCGTCCTATACGTTCGACAACCTGAAGGACGGTCCCCGGACGCTGGGCCTGAAGGCCGTCTATGAGAACGGCACTTCCGAAATGGTAACGCGCAATGTCGTCATGGGACGCCAGATTGTGAATCCGATAAGCTTGGCGGTCAATAATGTGGGACGGAATTTCATCTTCTCCTACCGTATGCCGAGCGGCGCGACGGCCGATTATTTCCAGATTTTCTTAGACGGACGCCATATCAAGAATACGTTGGCGCTCATAGACACATTGCCGACGATGACGATGAACGCGGAACATGTCGCGGGTGTCTGTGCGGTCTATAACAACCACTTCTCCGATACGGTGACGATCGGGTTCCGGAGCGAACTCGCCAACGAGACGCTGGAGGAAGCCGGCATGGCTCTGTATCCGAATCCGTCGTCCGACGGCTTGTTCAAACTCCAGTCGGTCCGGAACGGTATGGCCACCGTCTTCACGGCCGACGGTCGCCGGTTGCGTACGTGGACGCTGACGCCCGGTCTCGTCGAACTGAATATGGCGGCTTATCCGCAAGGCGTTTACCATTTGGCGATACAGTTGGACAATGGCCGCCGGTATGCGGTCAAACTGATTATAACCCGTTAGTTACACCCAAACCCAAATCCGCTTTATGCGGCGAGAGGGCTGTTCCGTATCACGGGCAGCCCTTTTTCGTTTGCAAGTCCGTTTCCACTTCAGGCGGTTTTGCAGGGTTCGGGCGGTTTAGTAGGCTTGTATAAATTTTTCCGTATATTTGTACCTTTGTACATTTAGTGCGCCTTATCGGGACTTTGGCAATGCGGCGCACGGTTTTTTATTTTACGACTATGGAAAAATATAAGCGGATTCTGCTCAAACTGAGCGGAGAGTCCCTGATGGGAGAACAGGCTTACGGCATAGATGCCAAGCGTTTGGGCGTCTATGCGGAAGAAATCGCCGCGTGTAGCCGGAACGGCTGTCAGATTGCGATTGTCATAGGTGGCGGCAACATTTTCCGTGGCCTTCAGGGAGCCGCCAAGGGAATGGACCGCATACAGGGCGACTATATGGGCATGATGGCCACGCTTATCAACAGCATGGCCTTGCAGGCCGAGTTGGGCCGGCAGGGCGTGGAGGCGGAACTGCTTTCAGGCTTGGCCGTCGATCCGATATGCGCGCGTATGAGCAGCCGCCGCGCCATTGCGGCGCTGGAAGCCGGCAAGGTCGTCATCATGGCCGCCGGCACGGGCAATCCGTTCTTTACCACCGATACCGGCGCGGCTTTGCGGGCGGCGGAGGTCAAGGCCGATGTGTTGCTCAAAGGCACGCGCGTGGACGGCGTCTATACGGCCGACCCCGAAAAGGATCCGACGGCGACGAAATACGACCGCCTGACGTTCGACGAGGCCTACAACAGGGGGCTTAAAATCATGGACCTGACGGCCTTTACGCTCTGCAAGGAGAACAACGTCCCGATATATGTGTTCAACATGGACGTGCCGGGCAATCTGCTCAAAGTGGTTTCGGGCGAACCGATAGGCACGCTGATAGAAGCCTGAACCTGAGACGCGCGGGGGTGGCCCCGTGCGGGATTGGCCCATGACGGGCCGGGGAGGCGGCCCCGTGCGGTGGCCGCGTTCAAACAAAGAAAATAAAAACAATACGATAACCGATATGACGGAAGAAGTAAAGGCTTGCATGAGCAAGCAGAAGGAACAGATGGAGGCCGTTCTGGCGCATCTTGAAAGAGAATTGTCGCAAATCCGCGCCGGCAAGGCGTCGCCCAAGATGCTGGAAGGTGTCAAGGTTGATTATTACGGCACGATGACGCCGCTCGACCAGATTGCCGCCATCAATACGCCCGATGCCAAGCAGATTACGATTCAGCCGTGGGAACGCAATATGATTGCGGCCGTGGAAAAGGCGATTATGGCCGCCAACTTGGGCTTTACGCCGCAGAACAACGGCGAGATGATCCGTATCTCGTTGCCGCCGCTGACCGAGGAACGCCGCAAGGAATTGATGAAACGCTGCAAGGGCGAGGGCGAGACGGCCAAGGTGACGATCCGCAACACGCGCCGCGACGCGAACGAAGAAATCAAAAAGCTCGGCAAGAACGGTTTGCCCGAAGACGCGACGAAACAGGCCGAGATAGACATTCAGGATCAGACAGAC
>CAMWSI010000097.1 GCA_947176875.1 uncultured Bacteroidales bacterium | reverse complement strand
CTCCTACATCATTTCGGGCGCGCTTGTCCTGATCAGCATCATTTCGCTCTGCACGCGAGGTCTGAGCCTCGGCATCGACTTCAGCGGCGGCCGTACGTATGTGGTCCGCTTCGATCAGGTCGTACCGACGAACGAACTGCGCGCCAGTCTGACGGACGCATTCGACGACGATGCGCCCGAAGTCAAGACGTTCGGTCCTTCCAATCAGGTCAAGATTACGACGAAATACAAGGTGAACGAAACCGGCGGCGAAGTCGATAACGATATCGAAACCCGCCTGTACAATGGTTGCCGGCCGTTCTTCCTTGACGACATAACGATGGAGGAATTCAAATCCGAACAGAGCGACAAGATGCTCGGGAAACTCAGTTCGGAAGTCGTCGGCCCCACCGTGGCTTCCGATATGACTCGTTCGGCTTTCATCTCCTTCATCGTTGCTCTTCTCTTCATCTTCGCCTACATCGCCGTCCGTTTCAAACGCTGGCAGTTCGGTCTGAGCTGTTTGATCGGCCTGACGCACAATACGCTTATTTCCATAGGCTTGTTCTCGTTGCTCTACGGTATCCTGCCGTTCTCGTTGGACATCGACCAAGCGTTCATCGCGGCCATTCTGACGATTATCGGGTATTCGGTGAACGACACCGTCGTCATCTTCGACCGTATCCGCGAAAACATGCAACTTATGCCGAAGCATCCGCTGTTGGACAACATGAACGCCGCCATCAACGCCACGTTGTCGCGTACGATCAACACGTCCGGCACGACCCTGGTCACGCTGTTGATGATTTTCATTTTCGGCGGCGAAGTCATCCGGGGCTTCACGTTCTCCATCCTCTGCGGTGTCCTCATCGGTACCTACGCCTCCATCTTCGTGGCGGCACCGACGGCTTACGATTTGCTGACACGCAGACAGCGCAAGGCCGAAACCCGGAAAGCCCAATAAGCATGCATAACGTGCTTTGACAAAGGACGGACGGCTCCCGATCAATAGGGCCGTCCGTTTTTTTTTTACCGTTTTTTTCGTAACTTAGCCCCGATTTTTAACCCGTTCGGTTCAATATGAAGCGTCCCTTTTCCACATGTTTTCTTTCGGCGGTTTGCCTGCTGGCGATCTGCACCGCCACGCCGGCCTCGGCGCAAAAGAAACAGATTCAAAAAGCGGATACGGCTTTTACCTATCACTCGTACTACAAAGCCCTCGCCTTATACCAAAAAGCGTTCTCCAAACTCAAGAAAGCCGACAAGGCCGAAAAAGACCGCATCCTGTTCCAGATTGCCGAATGCTATCGGGCGGCCGGACAGTGCAAACCGGCGGCCAGTCAATACAAACGGGCTATCCGTGCGAAATACTACATGTACGAACCCAAAGTGTTCTACTATCTGGCGCAACTGCAATTGAACCTAGGGGACTTCGAAGGGGCTTACGAGAACTTCGACGCCTATCTGGATTTCATCCCGGACGACAGTTCGGCCATTGCGGGACGGGAAGCCGCCAAACGTGTGGAAGAGGCCATGCAGAACCTCACGCGTTATGAAATAGAGAACGTGAAAAAACTCAACAGCCGGGACGGCGACTGGGCACCGCGTTATTACACGCCTGAAGGCGACATCATTACATTCACTTCCACACGGGAGGGGGTTACGGGTAAAAAACTCGATCCGTGGAGCGGCCAGAGGTTTTCGGATATCTGGGTGGCCAAAACGGATGCCAAAGGCGAATGGAGCACGCCGGAACGTCTGGACAAAAACGAGATAACGAGCACCGACCTGAACGAAAGCGACGCGGCCTTTTGCCAAAACGGCGGCGCGATGTACTACACCTACTGCTACAACACGAAAAAAGCCAAAAACCGGTGTATCATCCGCACCTCCACTTTCGACGGCACTTCGTGGAGCGATCCGGTAGATGTGAACATAGGCGGCGACACGGTTTCGGATTTCATCCATCCGTTCGTGACCGAAGACGGCGGCACCCTCTATTTCGCCAGCAACCGCGCGGGCGGCCAAGGCGATCTGGACATTTGGTATGCCAAAGGCAGCGGCGGAGAATTCGGCGAACCCATCAATCTGGGACGCTACGTCAATTCAAGCGAAAAGGAAGCGTATCCGTTCCTTAGAAACGACACGTCGCTATATTTTTCCTCGACGGGACACGGCAGTCTGGGCGGTTACGACATTTTCAAGGCCACATTGCGCGACGGCGTCTTTACGGACGTCGAAAACCTCGGCTACCCGATCAATACGAACGCCGCCGACTTCGGCATTTGCGTCCTGCAGGGGCTCAACAAAGGCATGTTCTCGTCCAGCCGGGCGGAAGGCCGCGGCAGCGACGATCTCTATTCGTTCTATCTGCCGGACATCATCTTCACGCTTTCCGGCACCGTGCGCAACGACGACAACCTGCAACCGCTGGCCGATGCCGAAATCCACCTTTCCGGTTCGGACGGCATGATTATCCGCACGCTGACGAACGCCAAAGGCTTCTACCGGTTCGACAACCAACAGATCCGGCCGCAGACTACGTATCAGCTGACCGTGGAAAAGAAAGATTTTCTAGGGGCGGAAGCGACCGAAACCACGGTAGGACTTATCGCCAGCACCGACCTCGTGCGCGACTTCTCGCTCTCCAAGATTCCGCAAGGCCCCGTCGTCCTGCCGGAAATCCTGTACGACCTCGGACGCTGGGAACTCAAACCGCAATACGAAGACTCGCTTTTCGGCCTGATCCTGCTACTGGAAAAGAACCCGCGTCTGGTCATAGAACTGGCCTCGCATACCGACGTCCGGCCGATTGCGATGGGTAACGATTCGCTTTCGCAACTGCGCGCCCAATCGGCCGTGGATTACCTCATAACACGCGGCATCCATCCGCAACGCCTCGTGGCCAAAGGCTATGGCGCACAGGCTCCGCGACGGTTGCAGACCGACCTGCTTTCGACTTACGGCGGCGAAACGTTCGTGTTCGAAGCCGGCACCGTGCTCTCGCCCGAATATATCGACTCCCTGCCCGACCGCAACCGGCGGGAGGCGGCGCACCAATTGAACCGGCGGACGGAATTCAGCGTATTGCGCGATGACTTCATTCCGCCGGCCGATGCCGACGAGACGGCCGGCGGCACGGTCGGCTTAGGCAGTCTGTTGCAAGACCGCAGCGTACCGTTTCAACGCAATCCGAACGGCCTGCCTGAATTTACGGTTATTGTGAACGGCACGGGGATGCAGGCCGTTCTGAGCGAAAAAGCCAAGTTGCCGCAAATCAGTACCGATGCCGTCATGCGCCT
The DNA here is from genome assembly GCA_947176875.1 of uncultured Bacteroidales bacterium. GTDB lineage: Bacteria > Bacteroidota > Bacteroidia > Bacteroidales > P3 > CAMXAS01. The sequence goes on along the minus strand of CAMWSI010000097.1, from coordinate 1,500 downwards.
GTTGCAAGCCGACAAACTGAGCAAAAAACATTTCAAGGATGGCGCCGAGGCGTTCGACGAAGACGGCGAAGTGCTGCCGAACAAACGGGTCAGCCTTCAGGAAATCAAAGTGGGCCGGTTTTATATAGACCGGACGGAATTCGTGACGGTGGAAGAACTGCCGGCCGACCTGCTCCTGACACGCCCCGCCTTGAAGAAAGCCGGCGACTATACCGTTGATGGCGAAAAAGAAGAAATCCGGTTTGAGTAAAAGGCTCAGACCGATACCGCATCGATAAACCAGTAACCATACCTAATAAACCTACACCCATCATGAACGAAGCCAACAAATACGAACAACGGGGCGTTTCCGCCTCCAAAACCGATGTAAAGACCGCGATCAAGAATCTGAGCAAAGGCCTTTATCCAAAATCTTTCTGCAAAGTCATTCCGGACGTGCTGAACGAAAATAAAAAGAGCCTGTTCGGCCCTTCCTACTGCAACATCATGCACGCGGACGGCGCCGGCACGAAAGCGGTATTGGCTTACTTGTACTGGAAAGAGACGGGCGACCTCTCGGTATGGAAAGGCATCGCGCAGGACGCCATTGTCATGAATACGGACGACCTGATCTGTGCCGGCGCGACCGACAACATGGTGCTGACTTCAACGATAGGCCGTAACAAATTCCGTATTCCCGGCGAAGTGGTTTCCGCCATTATAGAAGGGACTCAGGAATTTTGCGATTTGATGGCCAAGGAACGTATCAACATCACGTTTGCCGGCGGCGAGACGGCCGACATGGGCGACAGCGTCCGCACGATTGTCGTCGATTCGACCGTGAGCGCGCGCCTGAAACGCAACGACGTCATCACGGGCGACCGCATCCAACCCGGCGATCTCGTCATCGGATTGGCCTCGGCCGGCCAAACCAAATACGAGCAAGCCTACTGCAGCGGCATCGGCAGCAACGGCCTTACCTCGGCGCGCCACGACGTGCTCTGCAAAGACTATGCGGCCAAATACCCCGAATCTTACGACAATCAGGTCGATGAATCGTTGGTGTACAGCGGCGACAAACACCTGACCGACGCCACGGAAGTACCCGGCATGAACGTGGGGCAACTGTTGCTTTCGCCCACACGCACGTATGCGCCTGTCATGAAGACGGTGCTGGAAAGTTTCCGGCCGTCCGTACACGGCATCATCCATTGCAGCGGCGGCGCACAGACCAAAGTGCTCAACTTCATAGACGACCGTATCCATGTGGTCAAGGACAACCTGTTCAAGACACCGCCTGTCTTCACGATGATTCAGGCTTCGTCCCAAACCCCTTGGGACGAAATGTACAAGGTCTTCAACATGGGTCACCGTATGGAATTGTACGTCAAGGAAAACATAGCCGAAGAAATCATCAAGATCGCGCAATACTACGACCTTGACGCCCAGGTGATCGGCCGGTGCGAACACAGCGACCGCAAGCAGGTGACGGTCAAAGGCGAATACGGTACATACACGTAC
>CAMWSI010000096.1 GCA_947176875.1 uncultured Bacteroidales bacterium | reverse complement strand
TAGTAGAAGTTTTAGGTGGTTTGAGACTTTTCGCGGGGGGGGCTTTTCTGAAAATTCTTAAAATTATGAAATATCCAAAATCGACATCTTTCAAAAAGGGCTGGCGGGAGATTCCGCAAGGCAAGGTAAAGGAGTTTACCGAGAAGATCAAGAGAAAGCTGGGCATCTCGTCCGGCCTCGCATTCCGCAACCGGCGCGATGGAAAAGTAGAGCACACGGTCGTAGAGTGTCAGCTGATCGAAGCGGTCTTCGCGGAGTATGGAGTAGCAGACCCGTGGGGAGAGTAGCATGAAAACCGACGCCATATTGTCGAAAGCCGAGGCCCGTATCGCTCGCTGCTACGTGGACGGCATGATCGGTAAGGAGATCGCGGAAGCCTGCCATATCTCCTACAACACGGTCATCCGCCACACGCAGAACATTTACGAGAAGATCGGGCGGCGATCCATCCACTCGCTCGTCGCGTGGTGGTTCTGCACCAACTTCGACATCGACTTGGCGGAGGTCATGCGACGGCTGGGGGCGTTGTGTCTGTTGTCCTTGTTCTGCGCCTACACCATAGGCGGCGGGGACTACGAACGAATGGCACGACGCACGGCGCGGCGGGGTCGCAGAAACGAAGTAGAACTTTTAATCGAGGGTTAGCCATGAAGCAGAAGACCATGCGGGAAATCCCCGTCTTGTTCATCCACGGGAGCGAGGAGCTGGGCCGCGCAACGGGGATCACCGCCCCGAAGACGCACGCCCGGTGGAGAAGCGAGGGGCTCCGATACTTCGTCATGGAGGACGGCACCTTTCTCTACGACCCGCACGACGTGGCGGCCTTTATCAAGCGGCGCTACGAGCCGCAACAAGTGAATAGCAACCTTTAACGCCTGAATTATGAAAACCTACCTCCAACGCATCGCGGCCGGTACCGGCTTCATCCTGTTGATTGCGACGCCCGCGATCGCGGACACCCCTACGGCCGTTCCCGCGTGGCTGTTCACCGCCGCCGCGCTGCTGTTCGCCGGCCGAGGATTCACCTTTCAACAAAAATAGAACTATGACGAGCGCATTACGTACAGAACTGATGGACATCGCCAAGCGCGCTGCGGCCTACATCAACAGACTGAACGGCGAGTGCCAGACATTCGAGATCGAGGGGGCCACCATGACGGCTGTCATATCGTATGAAGCCGAGATCGGCGAAGACCCGGGCGACTACTGGACAGCGCCTGCTTGGTGGATCGAACGCGAATCGACGAAGGTGCGTGCCCTCTACGATAACGAAGAGGGCGAAGAAGACCCGGAAGCCGCCCGGTGGTTGGAGAATATGCTGAACTAACTGAATACATCACTCACCAATTCACTTTATTTTATGAAAAAAATCTTTTTGTTGGCAGCCATTCTCTTGGCTGCGTTGAGCACCAGCTGTACGACGATCGACAGCGGCTCGGTGGGCATTCGCTTTTACAAGTGGGCTGCCAATTCGGACGAGAAAGGCGGGGTTATCGGCACCTGCAAAGGCTTCGTGTGGTTCAACCCGTTCACGCAAAGCATCTTCGAGTACGAGACATTCGTGCAGCGGAAGACGTACGACGAGTTCAAGGTGAACGCAAAAGACGCTTCGATCTTCACGATGCAGCCGACGATCGCCTACCGTCTCGATTCGGAAATGGCGACACACGTCTTTGTGAAGTATCGCAAGAAGCTGGCGGACATCGAGGACGGCTATATTCGCACCTGTATCTATGAAGCCTATCGCACTTGCGGCAATACCTACACGTCCGATTATTTGATGGCCAATCGTGGCGAGTTTGAAGCTGATGTACGCAAACGACTGGAGAAGTCGTTGAATCAGGAGGGTTTCATCGTGGAGGAGTTCACTTCGAATATCATACCCCCGAAGTCCTTGCAGGATGCGATCAACGCCAAGAACGAAGCGGTTCAGAACGCCCTGAAAGCCGAAAACAAAGTCAAGGAAGCCGAAGCGAACGCCAAGATCGAGATCGCCAAAGCTCAGGGCGAAGCGCAGGCCCTTCGCATCAAGGGCGACGGCGAAGCCTACTACAATCGCGTGGTGGCGCAGTCGCTGAGCCCGCTGCTCGTACAGCAGGACGCTATCGATAAGTGGGACGGTAAGCTCCCGACCTACTCGGGCGGCGCCACGCCGCTGCTTAATCTGAAGTAGCTATGGAACTGATCTTCGTGTATCTACTTCCCCTCGTTCTGAACATCGCGATCACTATCTTCCTTAGAACGTGCTGTAAACGTTCGAATGGGAATCCTATTCCGCGGGCACTTTGTTTCGGCACAATCGTTCTATCATTTTTCCCGATCCTTTCTTGGATATTGCTTGTGATAATCCTCGCAGCAGTCTTCGGAAATGTATCGGACGGAACGATCGCCCTACGGGAAAATAGGTTTACGAGATACTGGTTTATGAAATAGCGCGCCGCGTTGATTTTCAAATGGACGTTTGCGGTGGTCGCCGTAAGGGTGGGGATATGGATGTTTTTAGAGTGTCAATCGCGGCGTGATACGTTTTATCGGCATTCTAATTACACAAACAGCGAAAATCGTAAAGGTCATATTGCTGAATCCATATCAAAGACTGACACCTCGGAAAGACGGGGGCATAGGAGGTAGCTCAGCGGTAGAGCGGCGGTAGTTAGGCCGCAGGTCGGAGGTTCGAGCCCTCCGCTCCTATCAGGGCTTAGGCCCGGTTGTTTTTCAGGTAATTTTAGGTTAGTATTTGATTTTCCGGTCGTCCTCCGCGATGGCTCGCGGCCGGAGGCGCTGCCAGCGCTGAAGCTCTACGCAGAGTGCGTGGGTAAGTGTGGGCGTGGCAGCGTTTATTGATCCGTGGTGTAATGGCAGCACGTGAGACTTTGGTTCTGAAAGTCCCGGTTCGAGCCCGGGCGGATCAATAAATAACTGTTTTTAACCAATAAAACCAATCGATTATGGAAAAATCAGTAGTACAAGCACCTCAGACGGAGGTAACGTTCGTGATGCCCAATACCAAGAGTTTGGGCCAGCTCAAAGAGATGCGCCCGGACTTCTCGTTGACCATGAAGTACAAGAACGCGGACGACTGGGCTGCGATCAAAGGGCAGGAAGTCCGTGCCTTTTTCATGGGTATCAAGGAGATTCCCAACGACGACGGCGAGTTGGTAACGTGCGGCGTCTTCGTTTCGGAAAGCGAGTGCTTCATCGCTGGCCAGAAGCTGCTGGTCGAAGCCGTCCGCAACCTCGATTCTCGCACGCCGGTCGCCATCACGTACAAGGAGAAGAAGGCGAACAAGTCTTCGGATGGCTCGACGATGATTTTCGAAGTCCGAACGTTGGTCGCTGCCCAATAATGGACTTGCAGAATATCATATCGGCCGAGGATGTCGAGGGATTGGATATGCAGTCCCTTGCCACCTCGGAGCCATCGGCGGTCGAGCTCTCCCCGTTGCAGTTCGACCGGGAGGACTATACGCCGTTCGAGGTCTTCGTTCACCGGCTCGGCACGCTTCCCGAGAAGCCGGCCCGCGTCCACAACTACGCCCTAAGCGTGCGGGGCCGTGTCGCTAACGACCGGATGGAGAAGTACCTCGATCACGAGGGCGAGAGTTCTTCGCTCTTGAAGGAGGCTTTGAAGTCGCCGCGGCATTACCTCGTCGCCCGGAACATGGATCTGAAGCCCCGCAATACGGATCACTTCGAGCTGGGTTCCTTCGCGCATATGGCTATCTTGGAGCCCGCTCGCTTCGAGAGGGTGATCGTCGAGCCGAAAGCCAACCGGGGGCAGATCGCGGGCGTGTGTGCGTTGATCGAGTTCTATTCCGATCTGTTGACCATTCCGCAAACGGCGATCTTCAAGGACATGAAGCTCTCGGAGTTGCGCGAGCTGCTCGACGGTCTCGAATCCGAGGCCGCAGCCCGCGGCTATACCGCAATACCGGCCGACTATGCGGCGATCATCCGCGCGATGAAGGTCTCGTTCAATACCTACGGCGGCGGCATTCTCCCTCAGATGATGCGCTTCGTCAAGACGGAGACTTCCATGTACGGCCGCGACGCTGCGACGGGCCTGAAGGTCAAGATCCGGCCCGACGGTCTGCTGCTGGAGGAGGACTTCGGAATGAACGCCATCCTCTCGGTCAAGACCACCAGCGCTACGTCCGTCGAGGCCTTTATGCGGGATTGCGCCAAGTTCCGCTACGAGCTTGCCGAGGGCATGTATCTGAAGGTCGCCTCCGAGATCACGGGACGCCGCTTCACCGGCACGGTCATGATCATGGCGCAGACCGTGATGCCCTACCAGGTCGCCGTGCTCTACTGGGACGCCGAGGACTTGCAGATCGGAAAATACAAGTACGCGCAGGCCCTCGACATCGTTGCCCAGTGTCGCGCCGCCAACCACTGGCCCGGCTTCGACGCAAAGGCCGAGACGGGGGCCTACGGTATCATTCAGGCTAAGTTGCCCGGTTACATCAAGGCCGAGTTGCTGCCTCAATACCTTCCCGAGGCATGAGCAGCGCGCGCGATACCCTCGACCGGGTCTTCAGCCGCTACGTCAGGCTGCGGGACTGCCACGGCGGCATGGGACGCTGCATCAGTTGCGGCCGCCCGATCACCGTCTCGACGTGCGATGCGGGCCACTTCATCCCCCGGACGCATACGGCCACACGATGGAACATCCGCAACGTGCACGCCCAGTGCCGGGAGTGCAACCGCATGAAGGACGGGAACGCCGCCGGTTACCGCCGCGGGCTGATCGGTCGCACGCTGGCCGCCGATGTGGTTTTACCGGGAACGGAAGACATA
>CAMWSI010000095.1 GCA_947176875.1 uncultured Bacteroidales bacterium | reverse complement strand
CTCCAGGGAAGACCCTACAATTCGCTAGGCTGTAACTGGCATCACATAGTCAGGTCGGAGCCCCTGCTCCGGCCCCTAGGCTTCATCCCAAAATGCTTCTTGACAGGGTAAATTCTCCATTGACAGTAAGAAAGCAATCAGGCCCCGACAAGGGCGTTGTCACATAGTTAAAGGTCACCAGCGATACAGCTCTGAGGGTAGAAGGCTTGCCCACCAAGCACAAAGCACTGGGCTCAGGCTGGGAAGATAGCTCAGTGGGTAGGAGCACAGTGTGTCATGGAAACAAAAGGGCAAATCCTCTTCCTCTTTCCATTCCTGAGCCTTTTCTTTCAGTTTGTTCCAAAATTCCTTACCCTGTTCCTTAAACGATTCCGAGGCGTCCTGCCATCCCTCTTTCAAGTCTTCCTTAACGTCTTCCGTTAGCTCTTTGGCTTGTTCTTTCAGCGCTTCCATCTTTTCGCGGGCCGCGTTGGTTTCGGTTGCGCCGGCGTCGGTTATGGTGTCGGCGGGCATTTGGGCGGGGACAACGGACACCGTATCGGCCGTGGCCGTCGGTTCGGGTGCGGCGGCTTCGACGGAAATCGTGGCTTCAGATACGGTATCGGCCGGTACGGGCATGGTCCCGGCGGGCGCGCATACCCCGAATTCCGTCAGGCCGAAGCAACATAAGGCCGCCGACAGGCTGAGGAGGATAGGGTTCATAATGGTGGCGTTTAACTGAAATATTCTTTCATGCGTTCGAAAAAGCCCGGTTCCCGCCGGTCGGGCGAGGGTTGCATGTCCGGCATGTCCTTGAGCTTCTGTAGCATGTCTTTCTCTTCTTTGTTCAGAATTTTGGGAACCCATACCTGTATGCTGACAATCAGGTCGCCTTTGGGCATACGGTTCTGGATGTCGGGCAAGCCTTTGCCGCGCAGGCGCAACAGTTTGCCCGATGGCGTGCCGGCTTCCAACTTGAGACGTGCCTTGCCGTTGAGCGTCGGTACTTCCACCGTCGCGCCCATGGCCGCATCCACGAAGTTCACGTAGTGGGTGTAATGCAGGTTCGTGTGGTCTCTCTGGAAAAGTTCGTGCGGCAATTCCTCTATGAGGATCAAAAGGTCGCCGGGAACGCCGCCGCGCGGTGCGGCATTGCCTTTGCCCTGCATCGACAGCTGCATGCCGTCTTCCACACCGGCCGGTATGCGGATGGTAATGACTTCCTCGGCCTTGGTCGTGCCCTCGCCGTGACAGGCCGGGCAGGGGGTCGTGATGATTTCGCCTTCGCCGTGGCAGGTCGGGCAGGTCACGACTTGTTGCATACGGCCCAATATCGTTTGGGTTACCTGCGCCACGCGACCGCTACCGTGGCAGGTCTCGCAGGTCTTGTGTCCGCCTTTGTCGGCCGCCCCGCTGCCGTGGCAGGTCTCGCACGGCACCGATTTGCGGACTTTGATTTTCTTTTCCACGCCGTTGGCGATTTCCTCCAGCGTCAGTTTGACCGTAATCCGCAGGTTCGACCCTTTCCTGACGCGCCGGCCGCCACTGCCGAAGCCCCCTCCGAATCCACCGCTGAAGCCTCCGAATCCGCCCCCGCCGAACATACCGCCGAAAATATCGCCGAATTGCGAGAAGATGTCGTCCATCGACATGCCGGCACCTCCGAAGCCGCCCGCACCGCTCATGCCGGCATGGCCGAACTGGTCGTAACGCGCTTTCTTTTCGGGGTTGCTCAAAACGTCGTAAGCCTCGGCCGCTTCCTTGAATTTCTCTTCGGCTTCCTTGTCGCCGGGGTTGCGGTCGGGGTGATATTTGAGGGCCAACTTGCGGTAGGCCTTTTTCAATTCGTCGGCCGTGGCGTTCTTGGATACGCCCAGCACCTCGTAATAATCTCTTTTTTCTGCCATAAATGTGTTATAGCCTTGTTATATGCCGACCACGACTTTGGCGTGTCGGATCACTTTGTTGTCTATTTTATAGCCTTTTTGCACGACGTCCAGTACATGGCCTTTCGTCTTGCCTTCGGGCGTCGGGATTTGCGCCACGGCCTCGCTCCATTCTTCGTCGAACGGCTGGTCGAGTACGTCAAGGACGGATACTCCGTTCTGTTCCAGGATTTTTGTCAGTTTGTGGTAAATGAGTGCCATGCCTTCGAAAGCTGTACCTTTGGCGGCCTCCGGATCCAAAACGGTGGAGGCGGCGCAGGCGGCCGCTTGCGGGCCGAGGAGTTCGGCGGCCAACGCCCGTTCGAAATCGTCTATGACAGGTAAAAGTGCCAAAACGACATCTTCGGCGGCCGTTTTGATGAGTTCTAGACGTTCTTTCGCCGTACGTTTACGGTAATTGTCGAAGTCGGCATAAAGTCTGGCGTTCTTGTCTTTCCAATCGGCGATTTCGGCCTGCAGGCGGCCGGTCTCGTCTTCGGGGGTGATGTCAGCTGCCTCTGATTCAGGCGTGGCGTCGGCGGCCATAGCCGTTTCTTCCGTTTCTGCCTGTGTTTCGGCCTTATCCTGTTCCCCTGTCAGGGGATCTTTCTCCAAATCTTTCTCTTTCATAGCGGTACGCTTCTTTTTGCTCAACATGATTTAAGGAATTTTAAGACACACGCAAAGATAGTGCCAATTTACGGATTATGCCAGAATGTCTGGACTGAAAGGGGGTAAATGCAAAGAGCAGGCCTGCGGTCGGCACGCCTGCTCTTGTATCAGTCGGGTCGCCCGTGCATGCGGCAAACCCGTATGTCGCGTCGGTCGTCCGAAAAAACGGGTCGCGCTAAAAAATCAGCGAAAACAGCATGTAAAACAAGTGGGCCGCCACGCCGGCGCAAAGTCCGCCTATCGTGTGGGCGAGGATGGCCTTGGAGGTCAGGTTGCGGTAACCCAGCGAGTCCAGCATGGCCGTATGGGTGGAGAGGAAACCGCTCCAGCACATGCCCATGGCCGTGAATACCGCGATGACGTTGCCGTTTACGAATCCCTGTTCGATGAACGTGGGAACCAGGCCGAGGGCCGCGCCCACCGCGCCGAGCGCCGTGATGGGGAAGGCCACGAGTTCGGGATGGTTGAAGCCGAAGAGCCATTGGAAAATGAAGTCGATTTTGCCGGCCAGATAGGGCAGTACGTTCACGCCTTCATAAGCGGCGCCCGTGTATTCGCCGTTGGCGCCGGGGCCGAACGTGAGCATCATGACGAAAGTGGAGATGACGAGTACACCGGGGATAATCGCGAGGCCGAGATCGACGCCGGTCTTGCCGCCGTCGAGTATGGCGTTGAGCGCACGCAGGAAGACGCCGTTGTCTTGTTTGAACGAGATTTCCTCCTCGTTGCCGCCGGCCGCTTCCTCATCCTTGAATTGCGGGTAGGATTTGAGGATGAAACGCTGCATGAGGCGTGTGGAAACGATGCTGCCCACTACGGCGCCCAAAAGCCCGATGACGGCGCCGCCGCCGAAGCCTTTGCCGGTCATGAACGCGATGACGATGAGGCCCATGCCGAAGGCCGTGCCGAAATTGGTCAGCGAGATGAGTTGGTATTTCTTGAAGTAGTGGCTGAAATTCTTGTCGTTGGCCAAGGAGATGATGGCGGGGTTGTCGGACAGGAATGTCAGCACGCCGCCGAGCGCGGCCACGCCGGGCAGGTTGAACAGCGGTTTCATGAACGGTTTGAGGATCTTCTCCAGCAGGCGTACGACACCGAATTCCACGAGCAGTTTGCCCAAGGCGCCCGACAGGACGGTGATGCCCATGAGGTAGAGCACGGTATCGACGAGCAGGCGGTAGGAGGTGCCCATAATCGTGTTCAACATGTTGGCCAGTCCCATTTTGTGGCCCATGTAGCCGAAAATCGCGAAGAATACGGCAAGGAAAACCAAGGCTTCTATGCTGCGCTTGGTCGTGAATTTCATGTTTTTGAATGCCTTCATATTTTAATAGGTTGTTCGGTGTCTTGATTCGGTTGCCGTCCGGCGGCTGGTTATGCAGTCGGTGGCGGTGGCCGTTCGGTTAATCCGGCGGCTGGTTTGGCGGGCTGCCGTCGGGTCGGGTCGCCCGTGTGCTCCGTCGGGTAATGCTTCGCATTGCAAGTGGGCGGCGGCTCAACAATTGGAGCAAGCTCCATTGTGCTCGCCTTGCACCACTTGTCACCCGTATCACTTACTCCCGTTCAAAGGCGTTCAGCCGCCAGCGGAAGCCGATGCCGACGTTGTGGGCTTTCGTGTTGGCCGTGCTGGAACACCAGTAGGCGTGCAGCCGTACGTTTTGGCTGTTTTTGATCGGGAAGAACTCGACGCCCGCGCCGTAAAAGCCGTAGCGCGTGCCGGGCAGTACGGCCAAGTCCCAATACAGGTCTTCAGGCTGTTGTCCGGGCTGTAAATCCATCGTTTCGGGATTTTGCGCGTCGTTGTAGTCGAAACCGCCTTTGGCAAAGATATTGACGCGGTCCTTGATGCTGTAGTTCACCTTGCCCACCACCGTGAAGTCGTTAAAGAAATTCTTGCCGCCGCCGTAACGGTTCGTATAATCGATCTCGATGCGGACGGGACCTGCGTTGAACTGGTTGCCGAGCGCGATGTAGTTGATGTAACGTCCCGGTTTGTATTCAATCAGATTGACCGAATACATCGAATTGAAAACGCCGTAGTTGCCGTACCACATGAGGTTGTAGGCGTAGAGTCCCTCGAAGCGGATGGACTTGGACGTGAAGGGCGAATTGGAAATCTGCAACAGAATCGTGTTGCGGCCGTCGTTGGTCGTATATTGCCCCGCAAGGCCGAATTCGTAGCAGGCGTGCAGGAAGTTGCAGAAGTCGGAGTAGAAATACACGTCGATGGGCGCCTTGTCGT
>CAMWSI010000094.1 GCA_947176875.1 uncultured Bacteroidales bacterium | reverse complement strand
CTCAACACGAGCATCTTGAACCATCGGAACAAAAGTATCAGAATGTAAGCGGCTGACAACGCGAAAAGCGCGAACGGTAAAAACCACGGCAGGCCGAACGAAACCAACAATACGGGCAAGGCCCACAACACCCAGAAGAACAGATAACCCGTCTCCAGACGGATGGCCGCCGTGCCGAACGCGGTTTCCTTGAACAAACCGGAAAGGCCATACAGCAACAGCCATTTGCAACCGAAAACGACCGTCACGAGCACGAACAGCCGCGCCAATACGTCCCGTTCCGACCCCGAAAGCCAGGCCGGCAGCGGACCGAAATAACGCGCCGTCAGGCCGGGATGCGCCGCCCACTGGTACAGATACAGACTGAGTGTGACGAAACTGACGGCAACGAGGCAAAAAGTATAGAACATCTGCCGTCCCAAATGTCCCTGTCTGCCCGGCGTGATCTTATCCAAAGCCCGCCAGTCGAACAGGAACCGGAAATAAGCCAGCAGACGGGGCGCCGTCCTGTACAGCAGATAGGCATAAAGCAACAATGCCGCCAACAGATAGAGTTCCGTGTCGTAAACCGCTTTGTCCGGCATCGGCAAAAGCCGTTCATGTTGCACCGCGAGCCGGTGCGGTTCCAAGAATGTCATAGGCCGGCCGGGGTTTTTCGGGTTAATGAATGGAATACGTTTTCCAAGCTGTCGGCCTCCTGCCGCAACGTCAGAATCGTGAGACCCTGTTCCACAGCCCATTGAAACAGGGCGGCGCGCGGATCGGCGTCAGAAGACGGGGCATCGGAAGCCCTTATCACCATCGGTTTCAGATAAACCTTACAAACCGTCCCCTCTCCCATCGTGCGCGCCACAAACGGCAGATTTTCCAGCGACGCCCGTTGCGCGGCATCCAAAGCCGCCGAGAATTCGACATGCAGACACGCGCCGCCCTGTCCGTCCAACAGACTCCGCGTCGGCGCATCGGCCACAAGCCGTCCTTTGTCAATCAAGACAATACGTTCACAAACCGCCTGTGCCTCCTGCATGATATGCGTTGAAAGTATCAGCGTCTTTTCCTGCCCCATCTGCCGAAGCAAGACTCGGATTTCCTCTATCTGGTTGGGGTCGAGCCCCGTGGTCGGCTCATCCAGAATCAACACGTCCGGATCCGGCAACAATGCCTGCGCCAGACCGACCCGCTGCCGGTATCCTTTCGACAAATCGCCGATAGGTTTGTGCGATTCCGTGCCGAAACCCACCCGTTCCAATACTTCCTCCACCCGCGCCTTAAGCCGTTCCAGACCGTATAATTCTCCGACAAACGTCAGATATTCCCGCACATACATATCATCGTAAAGCGGATTGTGTTCCGGAAGATAACCTACATGCCGCCTTACCTGCATGGCCTGCGTGCACGTATCGTAACCACAGACCGTGGCGCGGCCGGAAGAGGGCGACAGATAGCCGCACAGAATCTTCATCAGCGTCGATTTGCCCGCGCCGTTAGGTCCCAGCAATCCGACCACGCCCGGTTTTTCTATGACAAACGACACCCCGTCGAGCGCTTTCTGCGTCCCGTAAAGTTTGGATACCTCCTGTACTTCTATGATAGGGTTCGGGTTCATTCCATGCACCTATTTCATGCACCTTTTCAATACGGCACTTTCTCGTCATACCGCGCCCAGTCGGCGAACGGCAGTTTACCTTCCTCCGCCATGACGTTGAAACAAGGCAGGCTGCGCTTACGGTATTCCAGAGGCAGTTCCTCGTACAAAAACGCGTCGTCGAAACCGGCCTGCGCCGCGTCGGTCCGTGTGGCCGCAAAATAAAGCGTGTCCAGACGCGCCCAATAGATGGCGGCCATGCACATCGGACAAGGCTCGCAACTCGAATAAATTTCGCAACCGCGCAGTTCGAACGTCTGCAATCGGCGGCACGCCTCGCGAATGGCATTCACCTCCGCGTGCGCCGTCGGATCGTTGCTCCGAGTCACCGTATTGCCGGTTTCAGCCACGATACGGCCGTCTTTGACAATCACCGCCGCAAAAGGGCCGCCTCCTTCGCGGATATTCCGCGCCGCCAACTCAATGGCACGCTGCATAAATTCAGGGTTCATCGTTTCAGTTTTATCATTGTCCGACACCGTTGGCGACGGTCGGCCCGCGACCGAATCCGGCCTGACGGCACCCGCGTTCAACCTGTCGGCCAGCGTCACCCGGCCGTTCGCCACACGTCTTTCCCGCACCTGTACCCCCGTCCCGGTCAGTCCGCCGAACACCAACCGCAAGGCCAACACCAGCCCCAGAGCCAAACCGGAATACAACAGAATCTGTACGGAACGGGAGGGTTTGCGGGACATTTCCTTTTATTTTTCAGATTCAACCGAAGGTTCCGCCGAAGTATCTTTCGGTTCGACCGGCGAAACGGAAGACAGAATCCGGTGGTATTCCGCCTTGTCGTTCAACAGGTCTATGGCCGCCTCCACCCATTCGTCCTGTCGCAGTTCGGCCTGCGCACGCCCTTTCTGGTAATAATAACGCGCCGCTATTTCCTCAAGCAAGGCTTCCGAAACCGCCTCTTTCTCGCGGAGCAGATCGCCCTCTTTCGTGGCCGCGACAGCCCGCTTCAAGGCCTCGTAGGCCGTCCTGACCGCTTCCGACCCCATGCAACTGTCCGTCGTCAGACGGTTTTCCATCTCGTCCAACAGCATCTCGCTGCCCGTCCGATAAGTATAATCCCTATCCCGCATGAACCGCAGAAACTCACCGTACAGTTCGTCCGTTACCGCGAAACTGTCTATCGGCCCTATGGCGGCATGTTTCCGTTTGTAAGCGTTGGCGAAATCGAAAATATGATAACGCGTCACCAGGGCGGCCAACGCATAGCCCATTGTCGGAAACGCCTTTTCAATGTCCGGTTCTATGCCATCGCCGTCATACACCGTCCGTCCGCCCTTGGTCTTGAAAGCCGTCCGCAACGAATCGGGAATCTTGGGCGCGCGGCCGTCCTCGTCCTTATGGCTGTAGTCTATCGCCTGCACGCACCTGCCGCTCGGAATGTAATATTTCGATACCGTTACTTTGAGTTGCGCGTTGTAAGGCAAAGGCAGGATATTCTGAACCAACCCCTTGCCGAACGTCCGTTCGCCTATGATGACGGCGCGGTCGTAGTCCTGCAACGCACCCGAAACAATCTCGGAAGCCGAAGCCGTGCCGCGAGAGGTCAGGATGGCCAACGGCAGTTCCTTATCCACGGGATTTTCCGTCGTGTAAAACGTATTGTTCTTGTCACGCTGTTTGCCGCGCGTACTGACCACCGGCAACCCCTTGTCGCAAAAAAGGTTCACGATTTTGACCGCCTCGCCCAAGAGACCGCCGCCATTGTAGCGCAGATCCAGAATCAACTGCACCGCCCCCTGTTTTTTCAATGCCAGCAAGGCTTCCTTGACCTCGTCGCCCGCGCCTTGCGTAAAGCCGTCCAAACGGATATAGCCCGTACGGTCGCGCAACATGCCGCTGTAAGTTACATTGTCGATTTTGATTTCCTGACGGATGAGCCGCACGCTGATCGGGTCGCGCACGCCCTCGCGTTCCACGACCAAATCCAAAGCCGTTCCCGCCTGACCTTTGAGCAACGCGCTTACCTCGTCCACACTCCGTCCTTTCGTGTCCTCGCCGTTGAGACGCACGATTTTGTCGCCGGGTTTCAATCCCGCCCTATCGGCCGGAAACCCCTCGTACGGCTCGGCGATATACACGTAACCGTCGCGGCGGTGGATGAGCGATCCGATGCCGCCGTATTGTCCCATCGTCAGAATCTTGTAGTCCTCCATATCGGCTTCCGGAATATAGACCGTATAGGGATCGAGTGTGGAAAGCATGGCATCCAAGGCGTTCTGTATCAAATCGCCCGTCTGAACCTCGTCCACATAATTGATTACAAGTTCTTTATAAATAGACCCGAATATTTCCAGATGCTTGAGGAGGTCGAATTCCTTGCTTTCCGCCATACCCGACGCAACCGCACCGTTGCCCGCGCCGACGCCCGTAGCGTCCGGCGGCACCTGCGCCCGCAATCCGGCCGTCAGACACCCCCAAGCCAGACAGCCTAAAAGCAGGCCGCCCCGAACCGTTACCGATAAAAACCGATTTTTCCCCATATTGCGTTCCGCGTCTCCGGCCTTCCGTCTAAAAATCCATCATGGCGCGGTACAGGCGCTGGGTCGGCAACCCCATGACATTGAAGAACGAGCCTTCGATATGCTCCAACGCCACATAGCCGATCCATTCCTGCAAACCGTAAGCCCCGGCCTTGTCGTAGGGCTTCAGCGTATCCACGTAATATTCTATCTCTTCAAGGCTCAACACGCGGAACGTCACTTCCGACTGCACCGAGAAATTCTCCTGCTTCCGTCGGCTGCGCAGACAAACGCCCGTAATGACCTTGTGGGTCTGCCCCGAAAGCGCATACAACATGCGTACGGCTTCCTCGCGGTCGGCCGGCTTGCCGAAAATGCGGTCGTCCAGCAACACCACCGTGTCGGCCGTTACCAAAAGCGTATTTTCCGGCAACTCGTCCAAATCGAAAGCCTGCGATTTCTTTACCGCGACAAATTCAGCCACTTCCTCCTGAGGCATCGTGGCGGGATAAGACTCGTCCGTTTCCTTGACCCGGACTTCGAAACCGAAGCCCATTCTTTCCATTAACTCCTTACGCCGCGGCGAAGCGGACCCCAACACCACGTGGTAAGGGTATTGATGAGGCAATATCATAATCCGACCGTTTTATACCGTCATTATATCCTTTTCCTTTTCGGAAAGCATCGCATCGACCTTGGCCACGTATTTGTCTGTCTGATCC
>CAMWSI010000093.1 GCA_947176875.1 uncultured Bacteroidales bacterium | reverse complement strand
GTAAAACTGTTCGTGTCCGGCGTAAATCCGTTGCAGACGCTGCCGCACCGCGGTCCATGCAGGCACGGCATCGGCCTTTTCCGGTGCGAACTCCTCCAACAGGAAACGGTAAAACAGATTGTTGAACGCGATGATGCCGGCATCCGAACGCCAGTTGGAGACCAGTTTCTCGTTTTGCGCCAAAGCCGTATTCTCCCGCAAGGCCAGCATCTGTTCCACATTGGCCGAACGGAACCGGTAAATCGATTGTTTGGGATCGCCCACCACCATATTCCAGTAACCCGAAGCGCGGTTGTTGTCGATCAGCGGCAACAGGTTCCCCCATTGCAACGTGGAGGTATCCTGAAATTCATCCACGAGGATATGGCGATAGACCGCGCCGACCCTTTCGTACAGATAGGGTACGTCTGTCTGCGCCAACAGCGCGTGTATCTTGCGGTTGAACTCCGAAATCGGCACCCGCCCCTCCGCCAGTTGCATCCGGTTTTTCAAATCGTCCGCCCGCTTCATGAGCGACAGGGCGTACAGATGCTTTTCCAACGCGGTCTCATAGACGTAACGCGCCGTGTCCAAGCCCTGCAATTTATCGTACAGAACCTGTATGCCGGCGGCTGTGGCGGCGCGGGATTCACCAACCAAAAAGCCTTTTTCCACACTCTTGCGCCACGTGGACTTGCCCTCGCCCGCCAAAAAAGTCCGCAATACCGCCCGCCCGTCGCGCAAAGGATTCTTGAAAAACGTCCAGAAACCGGTCGATTTGCCGTGAAAGTCGGCGGCATCCAGATTTTCGGATTCAATCAATGCACGCAACGCGCCGTAAATTTCCCAAGCCGACCGTTCACAAGCACGACGCCGTTCCATAAACCCCGCAATATCCTGCAACAAGGCCTTTTCGTCACAGACCGACAATTGCCGCAGCCTTTCCCCGCTCTGTTCCTCGAACGCCATGCCCAGCACGCGGTTCAAGGCCGGCGTGATTTCCATGCGCCCTTTGTCTTCGTTTTCGGCCATTTCGTCCAAAAAACCGTCCAAAAGCGCCGTCAGCGTTTCCTGTTGCGGCATACCGTAAGCCGAGAGCAACGTCTCGCGGATTTCGTCCACCCAACGCGCCGTCTCTATGTCGGTTTCGTAGGTCCGCGGCAAGCCGAGTTCGAACGCGAACGGACGGATGACACGCTGTACGAAACTGTCTATCGTCTGTACGGAAAAATTACCGTAGTCGTGCAGCAGATAACGCAATACGGCAGCCGTCCGTTCTTTCAGCCGTTCGGCGGACAACCCGCTGTCGGCCTGCAGATCCTCGGCCGCATCAACTCCGGAAGCCACCCGCGAGAGCGTCTCCATAATCTTGCGCTTCATATCGGCGGCCGCCGCGTTGGTGAACGTAATGGCCAATATCGCGGCCGCCTGCCTCGCCTGCCAATAGTCGTCGCCCGCGACCGCCAGACGGATGTAGGCACGCGTCAGCGTATAGGTCTTTCCCGACCCGGCCGAAGCCGTATAGACGCTGATTTTATGCGTATCGATTTTCTTATCGGATTTCATCTCTGTTTCTTTATAAACGCCGCGACTTTGCATGCTGATTGCAACTTTGCATACTGATCGCGACCGGCCGCGGTCCACACACCGCCCGCTTTTACAGGCCGCACATATCGGCATAGGCGCAATAACGGCAGGCGGTCAGGTTTTGCGTAAACGGCCTGTCGCCGTCCGTCATTTCCGTCAAAACGCCATCCAGCCAATCTTCCAATTCGGCGATTTTTTCCGCTTCGGCCTTGTTTTCCACCCAATCGCCGTTGAGCGTCATATAGCCGCCGTCCAAGCTGGCCAAGGGGTAGTTGCAAGCCTCCGGAAACGTCCCCGGCCGCCGGCCATTCATGACCCAGTACATATAGGCGTACAACAGCAGTTGCAAAGCCTTGCCGTGCATGGGGTCACTCAAATCGGCCACCTCCCTTATCCGCAAATCCTTAGCGTCCACCACACCCGTCTTGTAATCCACCACACGTTCCCCCTCACGCCAGACATCCACACGGTCGGCCGTCCCCGTCAGTTGATAACCGGTGTCCTTAAACGGCACCCGCATCCTGGTCTCGCAGGCCGCCACGCCGCCCCACGCCGAATCCTTGCAACGGATCTCACGCGCGAACGCCTTGGCGAAATAATGCAACCAACGTTCCATTTTTTTGTACTCCAGACCGTTTTCTCCGGTCTTATACGACAGTCCTTTCAATTCTTCCGTCACGGCCTTTTCCAAACGTGCCGGATAGGTCTTGCTGAATTCGGCCGAGTCTTCGACCGTCAGCCGCCTGCCCAGCCGCAACTTGAAGAAATCCTCCAGCACACGGTGCACGACCGTTCCCTTGCGCGCCGCATCCAGACTGTCGTCAAACTCGTTGCGGTCGGCCAGTTCCAAAACGTATTTGTAATAAAACCGCAAACTGCAATTCAAATAAGTACTGATGGCCGATGGCGAAACCCCGTTTTGCAGATGCCGTTTTACCGCGGCCAGCGCCAACGCGTCTTTAGGCACTTCTATCCTGCCGACGCCTGCGTCACGCATGGTCGGAAACGGATAGGGCGCCGCCTCTGCCGCCATATCGGGCTTTTCGTAAGCCAACTGCCAGAGGAAGCGGCTTTTTTCCTGTTTCTCGCTCTGTTCATACAGACAGACCACACGCGACGGGCGGGCCAACAGCCGGTAGAAATAATAGGCCTGCATCGCATTGCGCTCTTTCAAGGTCGGAATATGACAATGCCGTTTGAGGGCGTCCATAAGGAACGAGGCCTCGTACTGACCCGACGGCAAAATCCCCTCGTTCATCGAAAGCATGATGACGCGGTCGAAATCCAGCATACGGGTTTCCAGCATACCGCTGATCTGCACCCGCGCTTCCGCATCGCCTTTATAATGCAGACTCAGGCCGGCCAAAGCCGAAACCGTCTGACGTCTCCAAACATGAAACGGCATCCGCACGCGTTCGCAAACGGCTCGGACGCCCTGTTCCCGTTCCAGATGCGCCAAAGCCAGATGCCGGTATTCCCGCTCGCAGTCCGAAGCCTCGGCAAACGACACGCTTTGCAACAAAGCAGAGAGTTTGAGGCCGTAAGTACGGACGTCCGTATCGGCATCGAAGCAGAATCCGCCGATTTGCGCCCATATCGGGGCGGCGGCATAACCGAAATGTTCGCCCAAGTCCGCCCATTCCGCTTGTGTGAAAACGCCCTGATTCCGCTTGTAGAGTTCGGTCAGGCGACGCTCCACCGTGGCCTCGTCCGGCCGACGGGCCGTCGCGCCGCTTTCATCTTCCGCCGCGCCGCCGTCCGCGAACGACAGCCGGGCGGTGGCCCGCAACAAGGCGGCAAGCGTTTCCATACGGATGCCGGCCACGCCGACCTCCGCGGAACGTTCGGCTTCCTCCCGCCCCGCGCATAAAGCCTCTACCCAAACGTGCGTATGGGTGCCGTCGAGCGGCACGCCGATCGAAAGGTTATACGAAAGCCCTTCCGCCTCGGGCAGGGCGTTGAGCAAAGGCAGGAGCAAAGCCTCCTCGTTCAGCACCACGGCTGTCCTGCCCGTAAAGCCTTCTTCCAGATACCATTCGGATATGTACCGCGCCGCCATTTCGGCCTGTCCCGTCCATTGCGGCACCCCCTGCGCGACAATCTTCTTGCCATGAATGCCGTCGGTCATCTCCTCCCGGGAGATATGCCGCCCGATGTAAGGGTCTTTGGCGTATCGCCTCAGAAAGAGTCCCGCCTCCTGCAAAGGGTCTTCGACATAATAGCGGTCTGCGTCCCAATAGACTTCGGCCCGCCCCGCTTTGACCAACAGCCGCATGATTTCCGCCTCGGCTTCCGTAATGGCGTTGAAACCGGCGAACAACGTAAAGTCATCCTCCGCCGCTCCGGACGAGCCGGCGGCCTCCGCCATGCGCCGCCCCAGCACTTCCACGGCCCGCCGTTCGGCCAAGCCCGGATACGCGACACCTTCGGCCGACAGTTGTGCCGTAAACCGCTCGTATATCGGCTGGAGTTGCGTAAAGAACCGCAAGTATGCGGCCTGTATGGCCGACTGTTCGTTCAGGCTGAAATCCATGCCCGCGATGCGTTTCTCGTCGGCCACATAGTGCAACACCTCGGCTACGGGTGCCAACTGGGCGTCCAACTGATGGAAATCGCTCAACAGCAACGCCCCCCACTCCATAAAATCGGCATAGGCGCGCGGGGTCTCGCCCGCCGCCCGCATCTGCCGTTCGTAATGGGCGTAAAGCTGCAACGACAGCCATAGCGGGTCGGCCGGACGCAAAGCCGCCGTATCGTAAACGAACTCGTCCATCGTACGGAAGCGCGGCAACCAGAACACCTCGCCCGACCGCACCCGGGACAGCCGCATCGACAGCGCGCGCACAACCCGTTGCGACGGCAACACGACCGTCATGCGTTCGTGCTTGGCCGCGTGCCGGTGTATTTTGTCGGCCAAATCATCTATAAAGGGAATCTCTCTCATTTTCGTTTATCTTCAGCCAAACCGGCTCCGATACGACAGACCGGCTCCGGTGGCTCTCCTATGGCTTCCGGCCGGATTGGCCCGAAGCGCGCCCCTGGCCGGCCTCTGTCTTACCTGTCCTGTACTTGTGCGTCCGCCTGGGTGCGATGGCCGGACGCACGGGCGGCGGTATCTCGTGTATTTTACCGCTTTCTATCTGTTGCACGATGCTTTCTATGACCAAATCCTCGCCCGTCGGATCATACATTGCTTTCAAATCATAGCCGAAAGTCGAACCTACGATCTGATACGTGAACGCACTGAATCCGTTTTTGAACGTCTTGAGCAAGGCATAGGAAGAATGTCC
>CAMWSI010000092.1 GCA_947176875.1 uncultured Bacteroidales bacterium | reverse complement strand
ATCGAATTCCCAGCGGGGGCCTGTTAGGATTCGTTTGCGGCTGTCAGGTGCGTTGCCTTTACGCCCGGCCGCCTGCCGCGTCTGTCTCGGCTCGGCGTAAATCATGAAGGATTTGGTTTTATAAACGGATTGTCGTAATTTCGCGGCGTCAAAGTATTTATTAACCATTTTTAAGAAAGGACAGGTATTTAGTATGATCATTGTTCCTATCAAAGAGGGTGAAAACATTGAACGTGCCTTGAAGAAACTCAAACGCAAGTTTGACAAGACGGGTGTCGTAAGAGAGTTGAGAAGCCGCCAGAAGTTTACCAAACCGTCGGTGGTCGCCCGGGAACGTCGTCTAAAGGCCATTTACATCCAGCATCTGCAGTCGGAAGCTGAAAAGGTTTCGATGTAAGCCGCGCGATGTGAAAAAAAGAAAAGCGATCTCGAAAGAGACCGCTTTTTTTATGTTTTCCCAAGGGATGATACCATCGTTAAGGCCTGTTGTACATTTGGGTGGGAGTGTATATTTCTTACGCATTGAATAAAAATAGTCGGTCAATGAGGGGCTATCGAAAAATATCTGTAAATTTGTAATCTATACGGATAAACACCGATGGTTATGGAGATTGCTCATATCGTTCCGCTTGCAGGGGAGAAGCCTGCTCAGTTTGCCGAGAGGCTCGGGCGGGAGTATCCAATGCATCCATTCAGAAAGATAAGAAGTGCAAAGGTCAGTTCTTTACGCCGCTTGCCATATCTGCGTTCATGGGGAGGCTGGCAACGCCTTCCAAGAAGAAAGCGTTTTCCGTTTTAGATCCTGGTTGCGGGCTGGCCATTCTTTCTTGCGCTTTGATAGAGTATCAGGTAGAAGAAGCTACTCCGGAGCATATTATCTTGGTTTTGTACGAAACAGACAAGAAGGTTCTCCCGTTCACAAAAGTGGTATTGAACTATCTGCAGGTTTGGTGTGCTAAAAAAAAGTGGCCTTGGAATTCAAACTCAGGGAAGAGGATTTTGTCTTGGACAAATGTGAATGCCTCGGTGGGGCTGACACACTCTTTGGGGAAGTGTTCGGATTCGAGAAATACGACTATATCATTTCTAATCCGCCCTATTTCAAACTTGCCAAAAGTGATGAGCATACCCGGTCGTGCGTCAGGATTGTAGATGGTCAGACAAACATCTATGCCATTTTTATGGCCATCTGCGCCAAGATGCTTGCAGATGAAGGCCAGATGATCTTCATCACTCCGCGAAGCTTTGCATCGGGTCGGTATTTCCAGTCGTTCCGGGATTTCCTGTTCAGTCAGGTACACATTGACTTTATCCACCTTTTCAATACGAGGAAAGATACGTTCTCAAAAGATGAGGTTCTTCAGGAATTGGTGATTATGAAGATGCATCCTGCTGGCGACATCACCAATATTATTGTGTCTTTCAGTCATGGTATCAGTGATTTGAGGACTCCGTATCAGAAAGAATACCCGGCCGGTGATATTGTGGATGTGACGTCTGGCGAAAAGGTCGTCTACCTTCCCCAGAATGGCCGTGATGAAGCCATTTTGCGCCTTTTTCGCTCCTGGGATGGGACTATGGAGAAGTATGGCATCAAGATTTCGACGGGGCCGGTAGTCGCTTTCCGTGCGGGCGATTACATTGTGAATGAACCGGCCAGTGATACCGTACCGCTTTACTGGCTCCACAATGTTGTGAAAATGCTGTGTGACCATCCGGTGCGGAAGAAAGACAAGGGACAGTATATCAGAGTGACACCGGAAACGAAAGCCGCTCTTCTTTTGAACAAAAACTATGTGCTGCTCAGGCGGTTTAGTTCCAAGGATGACAGCAGCCGTTTGGTTGCGGCGCCGTATTTCGGCAATGTGACAAAGAGTGAATTTGTTGGAATTGAGAACAAATTGAATTATATTTACAGACCTAAAGGGCACCTCCGCAGAGATGAAGTGATGGGCTTGACGGCTCTGTTGGACAGCGAATTGTTTGATGCCTGGTTCAGAACCTTCAATGGAAATATCAATGTAAGCGCTACGGAACTTAGGATGATGCCCCTTCCGCCGATTGAGACCATAAGGGAGATTGGCCGGAAGATTATATTGAGAAACGATTATTCCATCGACTACATCAACGATTTGGTCCTGGACTACTTTAAGATTCTATAATAATGAGCAAAATAGCAGCGGCACAAGAGATTTTGAAAGCGTTAGGGCTTCCGGATTCTCAGCAGAATGAGATGTCGGCTTTGACGCTTTTGGCGCTTTGCAGCATCAGGGAAGAAACCCCATGGAGCAATGCGACGCGCACCAGCCAACGTATCACGAAGGAGATTATGGCTTTTGTGAATGACAATTATAAAGCTACTGCTCCTTATGCCCCGAATACCCGTGAGACTTTTCATCGCCAGGTTTTGCATCAGTTCGTTCAAGCGGCGGTTGCCAACTATAATCCGGATAATCCTGGTTTACCGGTCAATAGCCCCAAAGCGCATTATGCTATTACGGAAGAAGCGTTGGCCGTGGTTAAGTCGTATGGTAATAAAGATTGGAAGAAGAAAGTCGAGAAATTTATTCAGGATACGGTGCTGCTGCGCGAAAAATATGCAGCGGAACGCGATATGTACCGCATTCCGCTGATTGTTGATGGCAATGAGTAATACCTTTCTCCCGGAACCCATAATGAAGTGCAGGCTGCGGTTGTTAAGGAATTTGCCCCTCGGTTTGCTCCCGGGGGAAAACTGCTTTATATCGGTGATACGGAGGATAAGGACTTTTATATGAATGCCGCCGGACTGGCGGCACTTAATCTTCCTATCACGGAGCATTCAAAGTTGCCGGACATCGTCATCAGCGATGAAAAACATGGCTGGTTGTTCCTGATAGAGGTTGTTACTTCCCACGGACCGGTTTCTGCAAAACGCATGGTTGAACTGGAAGAGTTTACCAAGAGTTGTCCTTATGGCATCGTTTATGTGACAGCTTTTCCAAACGCGAAGGAATTTAAGAAACACATTGACGATATCGCTTGGGAAACGGAAGTTTGGCTTTCCGACACACCGGATCATATGATTCATTTCAATGGAGACCGATTCATAGGCCCGAGAAAGTAGGGCCAAGAAGAATCCCAAGCCACCGCGCCGCGTTTATCTTAAAACCCATTTCGTGTTCAGCGAACTTTTGGCACCCTCCCGGTTGTAGGCCACGACCCGTACGATATAGACGCCTTTCTGCAGGTCGGTCACACCGGTTCGCCAAGTCAGCGGGCCTACCGAATAGCCGTAGGAGGAACTTTCCCGTCCTTCGAATCCGGCGATTTTGCGGCCGTAGAGGTCATAGACCTGTATTTCGTAGCGGTCGATACCGCCCACGCCGTTGTGCGTGAAATAGAAACTGACTTCGCCGTCTTTCGGGCTGGGGTTCGGTGCGGCGCGCAGGGCCGTTACCTTGAATCGGTCGGACGCATTGACGCCGAAATTCAGTGTGCCCGTCCCGGATACGTTGAAGATGTTCCACGCTTTGAGTTCTATCGTGTGGTCGCCTGCCGGCAGCGAAAGCGGGTAGGTCAGCGTGCCGTCCGTATAACTGCCCGTATTATACGTAAACAGGTCGTTTACGACAATGGCGTTCCGATAGTCGCCGTCTATGACCAGCGTCATGTCGTGTCCTATGCCCACGCCCGTCGTGTTCAAGCCGTAGCGGTCGCTGATTTCGGCATAGAGTACCGGCGAGTTTCCCCCGTCAGCACCCGGTAAAAAGTTGGGTTTGTTGATGTAGAGTTTTACGGTCGGCGCCGTTGTGTCGGGCGTTATATCCGTGTTGAAGCCGCCTACGGTCAGGCCGGTAAACGCGCCGCCCGCGTCGCCGTTCGAATCGGAGTAAGCGTAGTAGCTGATTTTGCCGGGGCCGTAGTAGTAGGCGATGTCTTTGGGGACGAAGAACGTGAACGAGAACAAGCCGTCTTTGACCTCGGCCGATCCGCGGTAGAGCTGGTTGTTCTGCAATTCGTATTCCACGACCTGGTTGAAACCGCCGCGGCTTTGGGCGTTGCCGAGGGTTTTGAGGTGGCTTTCCTTGTCGAAAATCTTGATTTGAACCGTACCGTTGAAATCCGTCAAACGTTGTCCGTTGTCTTCGATTTGCCCTGTTATCGTGATGCGGGAAAAGGCTTTGAGCGTGTCGATGTCTTCTTCCACCGGCTTGTCGTTCAGCGTCAGTGTGCGGATATTGTAGCGCGGCAAGGCGGTTTTCAGGCCGGGATCGCCCAATAGGATGAAGATGCCGGCACCCGACCGGTTGCGGTTGTTGATCTTGCAGGTCATGAAGGCGTCGCCTATCGTCGGGCGCTGACCGTTGCGGCGGTCGAGGCTGCCGATCAGAAAGTCGTGCTGTACGTATTCTATCGTACCCACCGATGCCGAACGCGTGGAGGCGACTATCGAGATGGCGCCGCCGTCGGGATGCAGCACGGCTTCTTCCGCCCCGGAAGTCTTGTCGGGCTGGTCGTAGTAGGCGAACGTGCAGGAGGAGGCGAACATCATCGGATAGGAAAGGATGGGCTCCCATTGGTTGATGTCGTTGAGGGTAAGATATTTTTCATCGCCCCAGGCATCCCAGCCGCTGTGCCCGATGTAACCTACGAAAAACGCCCCCCGGTTCATGCGGCGGCGCAATGCGGCCTGAGCTTCGGGATAGGCCGCATTTACGGCGTCCGAACGTTTGATATACGAGTCGGCGTAAATCTTTTCGATGTTGAAGTTCGGGTCGGCGGCCGCCACGTCCTTGGTGAAATCCAATGTGTATTCGTAAACGGCCTCGAAGTCGTCGTCCGTCACAAACGTGATTTCCTGACGCCAGTCGCCGAGGTTGCCCG
>CAMWSI010000091.1 GCA_947176875.1 uncultured Bacteroidales bacterium | reverse complement strand
CACCAGTACCATCCTCCCTGACACCCTCCGCTTTCAATTCACGCAACGCCGTCGGATTCGGCAATTCGGCAGGAAAAACGCGCTGGTTCACATTGATACCGACGCCCATAACCGCCCATGCGCAACGGTCTCCCATAACCGAAAGTTCGAACAATATCCCGCCCAGTTTTTTCTCGCCCGCATACAGATCGTTCGGCCACTTGAGCGTCAAAGGCGCCGAAACGCCGACCGCACCGCACGCACCCGCCGTCCACGCATCCAGCGTATGCAACATCGAAAGGCTCAACGCCATATTCAACAGAAACTGATGTTCGGCCGCCAGAAACGACGGCCGGAACGCCAAAGAGAAAAGCGCATTAGCCCCCTTTTCACTGCACCAGACATTCCGCCCCACGCCACGGCCGGCCGTCTGGCCGTCAGCCGTCAAAGCCACCGGCAGACGGCGGTACCGCCTCGTCTCCAACCGCGACTTCAACACGGTATTCGTGGAACTCAGCTCCGGTTCATGAAAGACTCTCACGGAAATCGCTCAATTTGAGAATAGGTTCATCGGCGGCAAACGGTCTCTCGGCATTCATTCCTTGCCATAAAGCGGCACATGCGTGCGGCTCAACATCGGCACGAAACGATAATGCCCGTGACGGCTACGGGTCAGACGACCGTCGGCATGTTTGAAAATACACGTCATCTCGCATTCGTCCTGCCCCACCGGCACGACGAGCCGGCCGCCCGGTTTCAACTGGTTCAGCAGGGCCACCGAGATTTCCGGTGCGGCGCAGGTAATCAAAATCTTGTCGAAAGGCGCCTCTTCCGGCACGCCCTGATAGCCGTCGCCGAAATAAGTCCGCACGAGGCTGCTCATATCCTGAAGTAACTTTTTGGTTCTGAGATAGACTTCTTTCTGCCGTTCAATCGTATAGACCTGTGCGCCCATACATTCCAGCACCATGGCCTGATAGCCCGATCCAGTCCCCACCTCCAATATTTTTTCGTTCGGCCGCACATCCAGCAATACCGTCTGCGCCAAAACCGTCGATGGTTGCGAAATCGTCTGTCCGTCCCCTATCGGGAACGCCCGGTCCTGATACGCGAACGAATCGAAAACCGTGTCGATGAAACAATGGCGCGGCACCCGCTCTATGGCACGGCACACCAATCTTTTCTTTTCTTCGGCCTGCTGCCGGTCCAAGCCCTCGATTTCCACGCGCGCCTGGAGTTCCTCCACCATTTTCTTACGTAACCCCTTATGTCGAAACGTATCTTCCATGCCCTGTCATGCCATTTGTATCGTACCGTGACAAAATCGGCGGCGAAAATACGGAATATTCCGCAATAAAATGTAACTTTGTCCAAAATCCGGCTACCGGATTGTTTCACTTATAGCAACACCTCCTCCTGTGGTTCAAACGAATAGCGTACAGACTGCTTCCGCCTTGCCGAACTCCGTGGCTCCGCGGGCAAACGCCAAGACGGCTCCCCCCATGCGCTCACTCCAACGGCCGCTGCAGAAAGGTCTCTACATCGCCGGCGATTGGCTTGCGGCCGCCGTGGCCTGGATTATTTTCTTCGCGTTCCGCAAACACACCGAAAACGTCCCGTTCACCGAACTCGACAACGCGCTGCTGCAAGATCCGACTTTTTTCCACAGCCTGTTGCTCATCCCTCCTTTCTGGTGTGTGCTGCACGGCCTATCCGGCTATTACGGCATCCGCCGCAAGACCTATATGCAGGATCTAAGCCTGAGCCTGAAAACTTGCTTCTCCGGTACACTCATCCTGTTTTTCCTCATCATTCTGGACGATAACATCGGCCGTTATACCGATTATTAGCTCTACGCCCTCGCGTTATTCGCGACCTATTTCCCGATTTGCCTGCTCGTACGCTGGATTCTGACCGGTTGCATCCGCCATCGGTTGCGCCGCGGATACCTCGGTTTCAATACGCTGATTGTAGGCGACGGTTGCGCCGCCCAGCATTTCGTCGGGCAAATCCGCCGCAAAAATCCGGACGGTCTATGCCTCAAAGGCTATATCCCCATCGGGCAACCCGAAGATTCCACGCTCCGCCTCCCCCGTCTCGGCAGCCTCTCCGACATAGAACGGACATTGCGCGGTTTGGCGATAGAAGAAGTATTCGTATTTCCGGAACAAGGTGAGGAAAACGCCTTGCCGCTCATCCTCTCGCAATGTCTGGCACCGCACTTGAGCATCCGCATCCGCCCATCGACCGAGAATATCCTGCTCGGTGCCGTCCGCCACTACTCGGTTCAAAGCGAACCTTTCATCAAACTTTCTTTCGACCGTATGCCGCTTTGGCAACGCTGTCTCCGCCGCGGCTTCGAAATAATCGGCTGTACGCTGGCCGGCATCCTGATCTCTCCGTTGCTCCTCTATGCGGCATACCGCGTACGCCGCTCATCCCCCGGCCCTGTCTTCTATAGCCAGGAACGCTTGGGGCTTCACGGCAAACCGTTCAAGATCTACAAATTCCGCTCCATGTATTTGAACGCCGAGACCGACCGGCCGCTCCTGGCCTCGGAAGGAGACGGCCGCATCACGCCCTGGGGCAAGGTCATGCGCAAATACCGCATAGACGAATTGCCGCAACTCTACAATGTACTCAAAGGCGACATGGCGCTCGTCGGGCCGCGGCCGGAAAGGGCGTATTTCGTGGAAAAAATCGTCAAGACCGCCCCCCATTACCGCCTGCTGTTCAATGTGAAGCCGGGTCTGACCTCCTGGGGCGAGACCCAGTACGGATATGCCGAGAACGTACCGCAGATGATAGAACGCCTCGCGTACGACATGGTCTATCTGGAAAATCAGTCGCTGACAATGGATTTGAAAATATTATTGTACACGATCGGCGTCGTCTTCAAGGGCGAGGGTCAATGACGTGCCGGCACAGGAACCGACAGCAGGTACAGGTGTAAAACTTTGACAATTCCGCAAAAAGTTATATTTTTGTCCGCCGATTGCCGTCCGGATGGACGGGTCGGAACAAAAACAACCCTAAAATTCATAGTACTATGGCTTACAAAATCAATGACAATTGCGTCAGCTGCGGCACCTGCGAATCGGAATGCCCGGTAGGCGCCATCACGGCCGGCACGCCGTATTCGATCGATCCCGATACGTGCGTCAGCTGCGGCAGTTGCGCCGCCGTTTGTCCGCAGGAAGCTATCGCTCCCGAGGAATAAACGGGCATCGACCTTAAAAACCGCCCTTGAACGGGCGGTTTTTTTGCTCTTTCTCATTACGGGGTCATAATAAAGAAAAACAATATTGGCACAGAGCCGCGGCATTTGCGGTATTTGTGCCTTTTTAGCGTAAGATAAATACACAACCTAATTATGTCTGCAAAGAAAATTTCTTCGGTAGAGAAACAGGACGTAGTGGTCAAATTCGTCGGCGATTCCGGTGAC
Organism: uncultured Bacteroidales bacterium; assembly: GCA_947176875.1. Taxonomy (GTDB): domain Bacteria; phylum Bacteroidota; class Bacteroidia; order Bacteroidales; family P3; genus CAMXAS01. The sequence continues at coordinate 1,470 of CAMWSI010000091.1, read as the reverse complement.
GGCATGCAGTTGATCGGCACGTTATTCTCCGACTCGGCGGCCTTGGCCGGCAATGATTTGGCCACATTCCCCGACTATCCGGCCGAAATCCGCGCCCCGCACAATACGGTGGCCGGCGTTTCGGGCTTCCAGATTCACGTAGGCCAAAAACGGATCAGCACGTCCGGCGACTTGTGCGACGTATTGGTAGCCATGAATCCCGCCTCCTTGAAAGCCAATCTCAAATGGGCCCAAAAGGGCGCGACCGTTATTGTCGATGCCGACACGTTTACGGAAGAAGCTTTGCAAAAAGCCGGCTATGCGACCAATCCGCTCATAGACGGCAGCCTGACGAGTTACAACCTCGTGGCCGCCCCCATTTCGTCCCTGACGCGCAAAGCGTTGGAGCCGGCCGGTTTGGACGTCAAGACGATGGACAAAACGCGCAACATGTTCGCCCTCGGCATGATTTACTTCATCTTCGACCGCGACATGACGACGACGTTCCACTTCTTCGAAGCCAAATTCAAGAAGAAACCGCAGATGATCGAAGTGAACAAGACGGTCTTGCGCGCCGGTTACGACTACGCCGATACGGCCGAGATCGTGGAATCCCATATCTCGGTGGCGCCCGCGCAGATGCCCAAAGGCCGCTACCGCAACATCACGGGTAACGTAGCGACGGCCTGGGGTTTGCTGGCCGCGTCCGAAAAATCGGGTCGTCCGTTGTTCTTAGGCTCCTATCCCATCACGCCGGCCACGGACATTCTGGTTGAAATCATCAAACATAAATCCTTAGGCGCAAAAGCGTTTCAAGCCGAAGACGAAATCGCCGGCATCTGCTCCGCCATCGGCGCTTCGTTCGCAGGCGCGATGGCCTGCACCACGACGTCCGGTCCCGGCCTCTCGCTCAAGAGCGAAGCCCTCGGCCTGGCCGTCATGACCGAACTGCCGCTCGTCCTCGTGGACGTTCAGCGTGGCGGTCCCTCAACGGGTCTGCCGACCAAATCGGAACAGTCCGACCTGTATCAGGCGCTTTACGGCCGCAACGGCGAAGCGCCGCTCGTCGTCATAGCCTCTTCCACGCCGGCCAACTGCTTCTACTTCGCTTTCGAGGCGGCGCGCATCGCAATGGAACACATGACGCCGGTCATCCTGCTTTCCGACGGTTCGCTCGGCAACGGCTCGCAATTGTTCCGCATCCCGAAAATGGCCGACATGCCGGAAATCCATCCGCCCCTGGCTGCGGCCAACGATCCCGAATTCAAGCCTTACCGCCGCAATCCGGAGACTTTGGCGCGCTATTGGGCGGTTCCGGGCACCGAAGGCCTGCGCCACCGCATCGGCGGCCTCGAAAAGGAAGACGGCGCGGGCCACCTTTCCACCGACCCGCTCAACCATGATAAAATGGTACGCAACCGCCGCGATAAAGTGGACCGCGTCGCGCTCGATATTCCCGAACAGACCGTTTTCGGCGACCCGAACGCGGAT
>CAMWSI010000090.1 GCA_947176875.1 uncultured Bacteroidales bacterium | reverse complement strand
ATTCTTTCTTGTTGTTCAATAGTGGATTAAGCCACGATGCGGGTGCCGGCGGCGGCTTTCCCCAGTTCGCCGGCTTCGGTGATGATGCACTCCTTGCCGCCGTTTTCCACAAAGAAAACCGCCGCCGGCACCCGCATCGTGGCTTAATCCACTATTGAACAACAAGAAAGAATAAAACCTTAAATCTATACAAAAATGGCTTTCAATCTTAGAAACCGCAGCTTCTTGAAGTTGCTGGACTTTACGCCGAAAGAAATCGGCTATTTGCTGGATCTGGCCGCCCAACTCAAACAGGCCAAATACACGGGCACCGAAACCCAGACGCTGAAAGGCAAGAACATCGTACTTCTGTTTGAAAAGGACTCGACGCGTACGCGTTGCTCGTTCGAAGTGGCCGCTTTGGACCAAGGCGCCCACGTCACGTATTTGGGACCTTCCGGTTCGCAGATGGGCAAAAAGGAGTCGATGAAGGACACGGCCCGCGTTTTGGGACGCATCTATGACGGTATCGAATACCGCGGCTATGCCCAATCTACGGTTGAAACCCTGGCCGAATACGCCGGCGTACCGGTATGGAACGGCCTGACGAACGAATTTCATCCGACGCAGATTCTCGCCGACTTCCTGACCATGCGCGAACATTGCGACAAACCGTTGCATCAGGTTTCGTTCGCCTATCTCGGCGATGCGCGCAACAACATGGGCAACTCCCTGATGGTCGGTGCCGCCAAAATGGGCATGGATTTCCGCGCCGTCGCGCCGAAAGCCTGCTGGCCTGAAGAATCGCTGGTCAAGGAATGCAAGAAAATCGCGAAAGAAACGGGCGCCAAAATCACGCTGACTGAAAAAGTAAACGAAGGCGTCAAAGGCGTGGATTTCCTTTACACCGACGTCTGGGTTTCGATGGGCGAACCCGAAGCCGTCTGGGCCGAACGCATCAAATTGCTCAAACCGTATCAGATCAACGCCGCCGTGGTTAAGGCGACGGGCAATCCGAACGTCAAATTCATGCACTGCCTACCGGCATTCCACAACTTGGAAACGGCTGTCGGTCAAGACATCTATAAAAAATTCAAACTCAATGGTCTCGAAGTGACCGAAGACGTATTCGAATCGCCGAGAAGCGTTGTTTTCGACGAAGCCGAAAACCGTCTGCACACGATCAAGGCCGTCATGGTGGCGACGCTCGGCAAATAGACCGGTTCGCCTTTAACGCAAAAGCCGTCTTGAAGTTTCAAGACGGCTTTTTTCATAATGCCGGACACCACACGCGGTATCACCGACCGGTTCACATATAAACCCGCGGGCCGAAGATCTTGCTCCCGACCCGGACAAGCGTACTGCCCGCCGCTATCGCCAACGGATAATCCTCGCTCATACCCATCGAAATTTCCTTGAAATGATCGGCTGCCGCGAAATAGCGGGATTTCAACGTATCGAAATATTGTTTCAGACATGCGAATTCGGAACGCACCTGCTCCTGATTGTCCGTGAACGTCGCCATGCCCATGACGCCGTCTATGCGGACGTGTTGCAACGCGGCATAGCGGCCGCTCCGCAACAAATCTTCAGCTTCCGCGAAACTCAAACCGAATTTGGTTTCTTCGGACGCGATATGGAATTGTAAAAGACACGGGATAATCCGCTTGTTTTTCTGCGCCTGCTTATCGACCGCTTCAAGCAGTTCCAAACTGTCGATGCTGTGGATCATCGCCACGAAGGGCGCGATGTATTTGATTTTATTGGTCTGCAAATGCCCGATGAAATGCCACTGGATATCTTTGGGCAAGGCTTGATGCTTGTCGCGCAACTCCAAGGCCTTGTTCTCGCCGAACTCGCGTTGCCCGGCCTCGTAAGCCCATTCGATATAAGCCATCGGTTTGGTTTTGGACACCGCCACCAACCGCACCGCTTCCGGCAACCCGGCGGCTACCCGCCGCAAATTCTCCGCTATATCTTCTTTGACCACACTCATAAACTGATTTCCTTTAAGAATCTCACCTTTATCTGATCCCCCTCCTGCAAAAACGGCAGGTCGGTAAAACGGATTTCATCGTCTATCCGCGCCACCGTATAATAGTAACGGTTCTTTACCTTAACCTTCGTCAGATAATGCCCCGGAGCAGGTCTGAGTTTGAACTTGCTGGACGACTCGAACACATCCTGATGCCAAGCGCCGTTGATGAAATAAGGATACCCCAACAGACGGTTCGCGGCCGCCACTTGACCGGCCTGCAACAAACGGCGTACGCGAGACGAACTGACGGCCTCTCCGTCCACCGTATATTCGGGATAGCGTTCCACCGCAAAACCATACCGTTCTCCCCAGGCCGACATCTGTTCGTAACCGCCCTGACGGTCGTGTCCGAAATTATGATTGAAACCGACAATCATGCGTTTGACTTGCAGACGTTCCACCAATATTTCCCGCACGAAACGGTCGGCCGGCATGCCGGCGAAATCCGTATCGAAATGCAAGACCAACAGGTTTTGCAGACCGGCCGCCGCCAAAAGTTCCTCCTTCTCGTCATCGGTGGTCAAAAGCCGAAAGTTCTTCTTGAACGCTTCTTCGCCCTGCAAGACCATGCGCGGATGCGGACTGAACGAAATCAGCACGCTCTCGCCTCCCACCGCAGCGGCCTGCCGGTTCAACAAACCGACAATGGAACGGTGCGCGCAATGCACGCCGTCGTAAGAACCTACGGTCACCACCGGGTTACGGACAGATTTCCATTGATCCGGGTCTCGACATATTTTCATCGGCCGTCCACTTTTATCGCATCAAAATGAAAACGTGATACCGGCCATGACATTGAACCGGTATGTCGGATAATCATACCACCTGTAATAACGGTAGGCTACCAGGTTGTTCAGATTGACAAAGGCCGCCCAACGCTTGAAAAAACGGTATTCCAGACCGGCGCTCCAGTCGAAACCGCCTTTGAGTGTCACTTCCTGTCCGAAATGGTCATGCGCCTTCATATTCGTATAACCCGCTATCTCGGAAGTCACGATGAACTTATGCCCGATATCGTAACGGAACATAAGCCCCGCCCTGAAGGCCGGCGTATAGAGCAGATGCTTGTTATAATAATTGTATTCGGCTTCCACATGCGCCAGAATGCGATCGTCCCAATGCAGGTTCAACTCGCCCTTGACCTGAAACTGAAACACCTTTCCGGTATAAAGCGGCTTGAAATCGTTATAACCCACCCAAGACTCCGTTGCCGCACTGGCCTGGTATCCGTAATAGTAATAGTCGAAACTCAGATGGTTGCCCAACCAATGCGCGGAAGCCGTCAGCGCGAAATCGATTTCCTGCGTCAGATTGCTCTTCACGCCAAGGAATACATAGAGTTTTTCGCGCGAAAACGCCAAGTCGGCCGGATCGAACGGATGCAGGAACGGATTGATTTCCGAAATCGACAGAATCGTATTGCGCTTCACCCGACCGTCCACACCCACATAGATGTCCAATATACCGGGTACGGCCTGCACGTTCAAACGCACACGCGGGTTGAACTGAAACCTGTTGCCGTCGCGGCCGTCGCCGAACACCTGAAAACACAATCCCGCATCCAAATCGAAAATGTCATAGCGGTAGGTTACGGTCGGCTCCACACGCAACAGAAACGCATTATCGACCGGATCGTCCTGATGCGGACGCTGCATATAGTCGCCGAAGAAAACGCGCGTGCCGATATCCAACAGATCCACATTGTCGGATTTCTGCGCGATGCGTTTGGAGAATCCGCCGCTTGCCTCGACGATGTTCTCCATACCATGCCAATTGTTCCGTCCGAAATCGTAATAGAGTTGCGCGTCGTAACGCCAGTCTCCCGGATCGGTCGCCCGGTCGGTAAACGTCAGACGGCCGTCCATATTCTGGAACCACCGCACGGGCTGGTCGCGGTATATCTTCCGGAAATCATCGTTCATTTCCAACAGGCCGGCAATCGTATCGTAAAGACCGTCGCGCACACCGTAAGCATTGACCTTGGTCTGCCGGTAGTTCAAATCGATCCGTACCTTGAACTTCCCGGCAAAAATCTCGCCCGACAGATCACCCTCGTTATAAGAATGATCGGTTTTGAACCGACTGTAATCCTTGATACGCCCGTAAGCCGAATGATGCTTGTAGGATGCCGCGAAACCATATTGTTGCGAACGTCCCATCGCGACATAGGCCTCGGCCAAAGGCGAAAGATGATTGCCGAAACCTATCTTGACATGCTGGTTGAACAGACGCTCCACCGGCTCGCCCGCCACCTTGGCCGGTTTGATGTTCTCGACCGGATAGGTCGTCTGCACGGGGCGGGAGATAATTTCGTAAACGGCCGAGTCAATCCGGTGGGCCGTATCGGCCGGCATGCCGGGTTGTAAAAGCGGTTTGTGCACCACGTCCAACACGGGTTGATACGGCGCCACGACCACGACCCTTTCCTGATACGGCCGGTCGTCCGTCGTCTGCGCCTGAACCGCGGAAACGGCCAGACCGCCCGCCAACCCTAACAATATGATTGATGACTTCCTCATGGCTTTTACATTTCAGGTATTACAATTTCCTCTTCTTCCGCATAACGCTCGGCCCGCTCCCGTTCCTCCAATTCACGCTCCGCCTGTTCCACGGCTTCGATGGCCGCATACTTCTGACGCGCTATTTCCACCAAATCGGCCCCTTCGTAGTTGTCGATAATGCTCTGCAACGTCTGCTTGGCCTGCAACACATTGCCCTTCCGTTCGTAAATGTCGGCCCAAAGCATATAGACCTTGGCCAAATAGTAATCTTCGGCCGGCGCATCCGCGATATAATCGAAAATCAACTGTTCGGCCGCATTATAGTCGCCGTCCCGCACACACCGCTCCATCATATAATAACGCGCTTCGGCCTGAACATGCGGGTCGCCCGCTTCCAACAATTCGTCGTACATC
>CAMWSI010000089.1 GCA_947176875.1 uncultured Bacteroidales bacterium | reverse complement strand
TTGCAGGGCGCGGCGGGTATGGGCGGGTAGGGACGGATACGAAAAAAGCCTCTCCGCGGAGAGGCTTTTTTCAAGTCGGTACGGCATTTCCGGCCGCCGGTTCAATAGGTTACAGTTTTTGGAATTTCGCCATGCGGACCGCACCGTCCGAAGCCGTCAGCTTGACGATATACGTCCCTTTGGTCAGCCGCGCCACCGGGATTTCCAGCGTTGCGCCACCCTGTACGTGCAACGGAATCAGCAGACGTCCTTGCAAATCGTAAACGCCGCCGTCGTAGTCGCCTTCGGGCAGGTTCTCCACATGTAGCATATCGTCGGTCGGGTTGGGATAGACCGCCAGCGGCGTGGCCGCAAGCCGTTTCTCGTTGGCGACGTTTTCCCGGAATTGAGCCGTGAACGTCACGTCATAGCGGGCGGCGAACCGATAAACCGAATCGCGGCCGATGACTTCGTCACCGTCTTTCCAGCGGACGAACGAGTAACCGGGCATCGGTATGGCCGTCAGTTCGGCCGTGTCTCCGTCTGCGTAAAAACCCGCACCTTCCACACGTCCCCATGCGGTATCGGGGGCGATTTCCACGCCGACGGACCGATACACGGGCAGATAGAAATCGATGCCGGCGCGCAACGAAACGGTGTTGTCATCGTAAACGGCTTCCACCGAATAAGTATAGTTGCCGTCCCGCAGGTTGTCGTCGCTGAATGCGGTTTCCGTCAATCGGTCTTTGATTTGCGTGCCGTTGCGATAAACACGGTAATAAGCCACTTGCGGACCGTCGGCTTCCGTTTCGGGAGCCTCCCAAGTCATTTCCAGACTTTTGGGCGGAACGACCGTGTATCGGAAACCGCTCGGCATCGGCCGTCGGTCGGTCAGCAAGGCCTTGACGGCGGCAAACGCGTCAATCAGGCCGGAACCGTCCCGTACGCGGGCGGCGTTGTCATCGATGATTTGCGCCGTGGAGGCCAACAACTCCCGCATCGTGTGCGTGTTGAGCGTAGAGTCCACCGAGAGCAGCAGGCCGCAGAGGCTGGCCGCCACGGGGGTGGCCATAGACGTACCGTACATGCCGTCGTAGTATTTGCCGTCGAAATTCGGATCGCCGTTGAGACGGTAATCCTGGTTCGTGCAGAAAGTCGTGCTCAGAATCGAATAGTTCGTCGTCGTGCCGCCGCGTTTGACGAATCCGCCCGGCGAAAGGATATCGACCCATTTGCCGTAATTGGAGAAACCGCTTGAGAATTTCTTGTCCGAATCGACCGAACCCACACTGATGACATAGGGGGAGGCCGCCGGAAAGAACCAAGCCGCCGACATGCTGTTACCGGCGGCGGCCACCAGAATAATCCCGTTCTCGTAACAGGATTTCAGTAATTCCTGTTCCGTTTCGGAGGGTTGGTTGGTGGACCCCCACGACATGCTGATGACATCGGCGCCGTGTTCGGCCGCCCACCGCACGCCGCCGAAGCCGTTGCTTACCGCACCGGGTACGGAATTGATGGCGCAACGCACGCCCATGACCGTGACCCCGCTGCCGATGGCGGCGATGCCGAGCCCGTTGTTGCGTACCGCGCCCACGTTGCCGGCGAAGTGCGTGCCGTGCGACCAATCGTAGGCGGGACAGTTCCTGCGGGAATTTTCACAGGCCCTTTCCTGATCGACGTCGGTCGGTGGCGCCGCATCGCCGATTTGTCCCGAATGCACGTTGTAAAGATTCTCTTTGGCGATATCTAAATCTTCGTGATCGTCCCAAATGGCGTTGTCGATGACCGCCACCTTGATGTGCGGTTTGCCCGTAGCCAGTTTCCAGGCCGAGTCGGCGTTGATGGCATCCAGATGCCATTTGTGGTTGATGCCGTTTATGGTCGTATAGAGCGGATCCGTTGCCGCTTCGGTTTTAGCCTGACCGTTCTGTGCGCCGCAGATGTAATATATGGGACGCTTTTCCACCAGTTCCACTTCCGGGTACAGGCGTATGCGTTCGATGAAAGCGTCTATGTTCTCGATGCTGTCGATTGTCACGGCTATCGTACGGCTCAAGACAGGGTTGTCGGCATAGGCCAGCGACTGCACGTCGGCTTGGACGCCGAACGCTTTCATCTCGGCACGCAGAAAGTCGAAGCGGGCGGCCTTCAGCATACGGTTTTCGCCGGATTTCACGGCAAAGGCCGTGTTTTCTTTGAGGCGGATATAAAGACCGCCGTCTTCATAATCGGCGCTCACGGTCTGTGCGTGCAGACCGGAGGCACCGATGGCCGTCAGGCAAATCAGCCCGAATGCCGCCGCAAGGTTTGTCGGAAATATACGTTTCATAGCGCGTTATAGGACTTTGCGTGGTTTATTTTTTCAATAATTTGACGGATGTCGCACCGTCGGCATTCTGGATGAGTACGATATAGGTTCCCGTCGTCAGATCCGCTACGGGCAGGGCCAGCGTCCGCGTTTCCGCGCCGCCCCGTACCGTCTGGCGCGAAAGCACGCGGCCTTGCAGGTTGATGATGGAAACCGTCAGGGGACGGTCGTTCAGGGGCAGGAACGAGACGGTCGCCGTTTCGCCGGCCGGATTGGGATACAACACCAGATCGGTTACGGCTTCACGTCTTGCTTCGTTGCTCGTTGCCGTATCGTCGTCGGGGATCGACGGATAGATCTTGTCGTTGAGCCAAGTGTCCGTCACCGACCATTCGCCGTTGGCCGAAGCGAATGCCGCCTGGATGATTTCGCGCGTATCCGTGTTCTGGATATAGGCGATGACGCCCACGCGGTCGAGGCTGCCGTAAAAGCGGGGGCTGGCTCCGACCTTGTAGGTCTCTGTGGTTTGGAACGCTTGTCCGGGCTGGGGTACCATGACGGACGTGCCGTTGTTGTTCGGCAACATTTTGCGGACCACGTTGTAATATTCGTTTTCCTCACTCATCTGTTGCGTCGCCATATGGATGGAGTCTTCCGCCAATGCGATGTAGAGGCGGTATTTGCCCAGAACCGGCAGTTTGGCGGAAGTCTTCGTCTCTACGGTCAGCGTCGAGTCGTCGCGTTGCAGGCGGACTTGAAGCGCCAACGGACTTATCGTGCGGTGGAATACCTCTAGCGAATCCAAGAAGTTCTGAAGCGTTTTGGGGGTCTGTTCTCCGCCTAACAAATTGAACCGCCGCCCGTTCATTGTCCAGTACGGGGCGGAGTTGATGCCGTAGAATGAACTGCGCGCCCGGGTTTCGTCGGTTACGAGCGGGTCGCCGGCCGTGGGGATGTCCACTTGGAATTTAGCCACGACAAAACCGTCCGGTCTGTCGGATTCGTTGCCGCCGTATATGCTGTCCCAGCCGTGGAAGATTTTGTTCCACGGTCCGCAGTTGCTGCACATGGCGGAAGAGAATATTTCGAAAATCAGTTTTTTGTGGGGTACCTCGGATTCGTCGGCCACAAAGCAAGATACTTCGGTATGGGTCGTACTGACGTCCTGGCCGTTGAGCCGGTCGAACCAGATTTCGAATTTGGCGTTTTCATCGGCTTTGTCGGGTACGAAGTCCAGCGAGAAAGTCTGGCTGTTGAGCGTAGCCGTGCCGGCCGCCGCGATATTCAGATTGTTGAAGGTCTTGGTCATCGTCTTGTTTCCGTTCATGCGGACGCAGAGCCGCGCGCTTGTGATGGCCGTGTTGTCGGACCAATTCTGCAAGGTGGCCGAAACGGGGAACGGCATGCGCGATGCCGCACGGGTGTGGATCATATAGAGCGGCGCGAAAGCGTTGTTGCAGGCGGCGGCCGAGCCGGACGCCGTCTCGCCTACACGGATGTCGTCTATCGAAATCGTCAGCATGTTCGTTGAGTTCTGTACGAATGCCACGTAAACCGTCTGTCCCGCGTATTCGCTCAGGTCGAATACGTAATCCGTCCATTCGGCGCGCGCTTCGCGTACCGAACGGATATTCTTGAAAGCCGAGGTTTCGGCCGTGGTCGTGGAGATTTTCAGGACGAAGCCGTCGCGGGCGCGTTCATCATCGGCTTTGGCGCGGAAATAAAGTCTGGGCGCCGTGGCGTCGGTCAGCGCGATGGCCGGCGTAACGAGCCAGCGGTCGGCTTGGGCGGTGGTTTTGAACATGGAGGGGGCCGAAGCGTGGCCTTCGCCGTCCAGACCGCGAATCACTTTCCATGCCGCGTCGAAATGAGAGAGATCGGGGCGGCCTTCGAAAGGTTCGTTATCATCGTTGTAGAGCGTGAAACCTTCCGGTACGCAGCCGGAACCCGTGGCATCCACGGTCACGCTGTCGAAACTCTCGTAGAAATACCATTGTTGCGCATTTGTCTTGCCGCTCAGGCCGATCAGTGCCAAGAGCGCGATTATCAAAGAAAAACGTTTCATGTGTTTTGTGTTTGGCGTGAATAAATGCGCGTAAAGATACAAAAAAACGCATAAAAAAGAGGGACGCTTCGGCCGAAGCGTCCCTCTTTTCAAACTTCAAACGGAGCCATCTATATTCCGTCAGAACGGTCTATTGCAGATACACTTTATAAACCGCCGCACCGTTTTCAGTGTCGAGGCGGACAAAGAGCAACGCCCGTTCGGCATCCACCGCCAATATCAAGTCTTCGCGGCTGTTGGGCGCGAAGCGGTTGATGCGGTTGCCGGTCAGGCCGTAGATTTCTACAATTTTTATCGTCAGGCCGTTAAGGTTACGGATATACAGGTTGCCGTCTTTGGTGCTGAGGGCGAAACTGGCGCGGAGCGACGCTTCGTTCGCGACATCCTGTACGAATCTGGCCGTAAAGGTCGTGTCCTTGGCCGGCATTTTGAACGTATAAACCGCCTCTTTGCTCAGCGTATCGTTGCCGTTTACCCAAGCCACGAATTTGTAGCCTTGGTTGGCTTCCGCCGAAATCGTCACGTCTTCGTCCGCCAGATACGACCCGTCGCCGCCGACCCGGCCGCCGTTGGCGGGGGAGGCTATC
>CAMWSI010000088.1 GCA_947176875.1 uncultured Bacteroidales bacterium | reverse complement strand
TCTCGGCCGCCCGGCCGGTACCGGTTTCGAGGCGGCTTACAGCCTCGCGCCCGTTTCAGCCCGGCTGATCGAGGTGTTGGGGCGTCCGGTTCAGTTCAATAATGACGTGTTTAGCTATAAGACCGTACAGGCTGCGGCCGGTTTGAAAGGCGGCGATGTGTTGCTGTTGGAGAACCTGCGTTTCACGAAGGCCGAGACGAAAGGCGACGAGGCTTTCGCGCGTTATCTGGCCGGTTTGGGCGACGCCTACGTGAACGACGCTTTCGGTACGGCGCACCGCGCCCACGCTTCGACGGCCGTCATCGCCGAATTCTTTCCGACGGAGAAGTATGCGGGCAAGTTGCTGGCGCACGAGGTGGAGAATCTGGAAAAACTGCTGCATCACGCCGCGCGCCCGTTTACGGCCGTAATCGGCGGCTCCAAGGTCTCGAGCAAAATCGACGTGTTGCGGAACCTGATAGACCGTGTCGATAATATGATTATCGGTGGCGGCATGGCTTATACGTTCATTAAGGCGCAGGGCGGCCAAATCGGCCGTTCACTCTGCGAGGACGACAAGCTGGATGTGGCGCGCGACGTCATGGCGGCCTGCGAGCAGAAAGGCGTCAAACTCTATCTGCCGAAAGACACGGTTTGTGCCGACGACTTCAATAACGAAGCCAACCGTCAGTGCGTGCCGACGGTGGCCATTCCCGACGGTTGGGAAGGCATGGACATAGGTCCTGAAACGCGCGCGGCTTTCGAACAGGTCATCGCCGGTTCGGCTTCGGTGTTGTGGAACGGCCCGCTGGGCGTTTTCGAGATGCCGAATTTCCAAGCCGGTACGTTGCAAATCGGCAAGGCCATAGGCGAAGCCACGAAGCAAGGCGCCTATTCGGCCGTGGGCGGCGGCGATTCCGTGGCGGCCGCCAACCAGTTGGGTTTGGCCAAGGACTTGAGCTATGTCTCCACGGGGGGCGGCGCCATGCTGGAATACTTGGAAGGCAAGGTGCTGCCCGGTGTGGCTGCGCTGGACTAATTACTTTATCTCGCACCTTAGTACGTCCTGTCCTTCGAGCACGGCTTCGAGGCGGTCGCCGATGCGGACGGGGCCTACGCCGACAGGCGTACCCGTAAACAGGATATCGCCCATGTGCAGCGTCATGAATTGCGAAACGTAACTGATGATGCGCGGCACGCCGAACAGCATGTCGCCCGTAAAGCCGTCCTGCACCTTTTGGCCGTTCAGGTTAAGATGGAAGTGCAGGGCCGATACGGGCGGCAGTTCGGCTTTCGGAATCCAGCGGCCGATGGCGGCCGACTGGTCGAAACTCTTGCTGATTTCCCACGGCAGGCCTTTCTCGACGCAGCGGCGTTGCAGGTCGCGGGCCGTAAAGTCAAAGCCGAGGCTCACGGCATCGAAAAAGTCTTCCGCATGTTTTTCAGGAATGTATTTGCCCACCTTGCCGATGCGCAGGATAACCTCGGTTTCGTAATGGATTTCCTGCGAGAATTCGGGCAGGTAAAAAGGCCGGTTCCGGACGAGTTGGGCTGTGTCGGGCTTGAAGAAGAACACCGGCTGTTGCGGCACTTCGTGTTTGAGTTCGGCGATGTGGGCGCGGTAGTTCTGCCCGATACAGATGATTTTCATTACATTTCCTCCATGCCGCCGGCTTCGATGTCCGGGCGTTGTGCCGGGCGTTGACTGCGTTTCAAACCTTGATTGATTTTATACGAGAGTGTCAGATAGGCCGCCGTCGAGCGCAACGGCCGTCGGCGGTTTTCGGTCACGAAATTGCTGCCTGTCACGGTATTGTTGAACCGCATCGTATGGAACAGGTCGCTCACGCGCAGACCTACGGTAAAACGGTTTTTGAAAAATCCTTTCCGCGCGGCCAGCTCGGCCGAAAAATTCGGTGCCATATAGGTCTGGCCGAAGTAGTTGGGGCCACGGTAACGGCAAGACAACTGTAGGTTGAGGTCGTGCTTGAACGAGAATGTCGTGTTGAAGCGCAACTGGTAACTCAGCCCCTCCGAATTGAGCGACGGGTCGGCGGAACCCCGAGTGATGTTCTGATAGAGGCTGCCGTTCAAGCTGAACCGCCACCACGAAAAGACGCGTTGTTCGTAAGAGAGGTCGAATCCGTAGTTGGTGCCGCTCGTATAGTTGAGGAATGTCTGTACGCGTACGCCGTCCTCACGTTCATAGGTGTAGCGGCGGATGACGTCTTCCACGCGGCGGTAATAGACCGTTACGAAAAACGAACTGCCCTTGTAGAACAGCGAATAATTCAGTTCCACCGAATGGATGTCTTCGGGTTCGAGGTCGGGGTTACCCATCGAGATGGAGGACGGGTAATTGTCGTAATTGACGAACGGGTTGAGGTTCCACGGCCGGGGACGGTTCACGCGCCGCGTATAGCTCAACTGGATTTCCTGCATTTTGCCGATTTTGTAGGAAAGGTGTACGGCCGGATAGAAGCGCGGTACGAAATAGCGGAAAGTCGTATCGTTGCGTTCCGAAACGGTCTGCGCGTCCATGGCCGCGGCTTCCATGCGGCCGCCGACCTGAAAACTGAAATTGCCGACCGAGCCGCCGAAGTTGGCGTAGATGCCGTGGTTCTGCTCGGTATAGCCGAAGTCCACCGCCGTGTCCTGAAACGTATAGAGCCGGAAATCCTCGCGGTCGTTGCTGCGGTTGTAGCGGACTTTACCCTGATAGCCCACTTCCAGTTTGAAGCGTTCGCCGAACGGATGCGCGTAGTTGATCTGGCCGTCGAAGTCTACGCCGTTGCCATGGGAAAGCGTCGTCTGTACGCTTTCGGATGTCCGTTCCGCCAACTCGTCCGTCACCGTCCGGTTCATCGTCGTACGGTTGTTCGGGTTATTGTAATCTATTGAAACGTCTATCGTCAGTTCCTGATCCTTGCGGCCGAATTCATGACGATAGGATAAAGCGGTGTTGAACTGCGCCCAGCGGTTTTTACCGTTCGAGACATTGCTCAATGTTTCGTACCAGTGGTAGTCGAGGCCGTCGTCGGCCGTGCCGCGGCGGAGGTCGTCCGTCGAATCGAAGTAAGACGCGCTGCGCGTGCCGGGCGTCTCGTTGCGGCGGTTGTTGTACCAAAGACCGCCGCCGAGGCTGACGGTAAAGAGGTCTTTGTCGCTGATGCGCCAGTCCGCGCCCACTTTGACTTGTCCGCCCAAACCGCGTCGCCGGCTGCGGTTTTCTCCCGTTTCCCATTCCATGTTGTCATCGGGAAAAAGTTCTGGAAACGCGCTGTTTTTGAGGCTACGAGTAGAGGTCGAACCTTGGGATAGGCGTTCGCGGAAGTTGAGGTCGGCCGATGTGAAAAGCGTCACTTTGCCGAGGCCGAAGCTGAGGTTGGTGGAGGCGCTGTGTTGGTTGGACGTGGCCGTCGAAACATTGACGACGCCGTTGAGGTCGTGGTTCATCCGTTTTTTCGTACGGATGTTGAGGATGCCGGCCATGCCTTCCGGATTGTATTTGGCCGACGGGTTGGAAATGATTTCAATGCTTTCGATGGAACCGGCCGAAATCTGATCCAACCCCAGGCCTGAGAGTACGGCGGGGCGTCCGTCTATGAGAATCGTCACGTTGTCGCTGCCTTTGAGCGACACGTTGCCGTCTTCATCTACCGTTACGGAGGGAACATTCTGCAAGACATCGGTGGCCGTGCCGCCTTCGCTCACGAGCGATTGCTCCACGTTCACGACCTTTTTGTCCAACGCATATTCTATCATGCGTTTCTGTCCTTTTATTTCGACCGAGTTAAGCGCGATGGCCGTGGAAGTCAGTATAATATCTTCGAGCTTGCGTGTCGGCCGGGCCGTCGTGAGCTGGAATGCGTCGCTCTTGTATTCCTGAAATCCCATGGAACTGGCGCGGATGTAGAGCGGCCGGTTGAGCGGCAGGCGATCTACGCTGAACCGGCCGAGTTCATCGGTAATACCGCCGCCCGCCAAGCGGCCGTTGCCGCTGTCGGCCGCGACGAACACGGCGATATTGACAAACTCCAATGGATTTCCGTCTTCCGCGTTTAGCGTACGTCCGGAAAGTTTACCTGAATTCTGGGCCGCAGCCGTTCCGAATGAACCGATCAGGCCGGCCATCAAAAAGCCGTACAGCCATAGGGCAAGCTGTTTGAAAACAGCGGGGTCGTTGCGTCGTGCCATTTTGTAAAACAATGCGTAAGGG
This sequence comes from uncultured Bacteroidales bacterium, assembly GCA_947176875.1. Classification (GTDB taxonomy): domain Bacteria; phylum Bacteroidota; class Bacteroidia; order Bacteroidales; family P3; genus CAMXAS01. Next base: position 770 of record CAMWSI010000088.1, on the reverse strand, counting down.
GAATAACCACCGTGTCAATCCGCCCTGCACGCTTGCGGCGCAAGGCAGGCAAAGATAATAAACTATTTCTTTTTTCAGAAGAACGCGAGCGCGAGACCGTCGGCGCGGTAGCGGGCGGCAACTGTCGTACGGTAGGCCGTTTCGGTCTCGTACAACAGTCCGTTGGTCAAAAGCGGTTGCAGGTTTTGCAGGCAGGCGGTGCGCAAATCCGGCGGCAAGGCGGCGATGCGACCTTTGTCGAGGCCGTCCGCCGTGCGCAATGCCGTCATGACGTATTCGTGGTAAAGGTCGGTTTCGGTCAGCCTTTCCTGTTCGTAGCGGGAGTCGCCGTGAGGGGCGGATACGTAGGCGCGTATGTCCGGCAGATTGGCGCGGCGCAGGGCAACGGCACCGTCGTCCGGGTTTTCCGTACCGGCCGCCTCTGCCGCGTCGGCCGTTTTTTTGACGGTCGGCAACCGGTAAAACGAATGGGCGCCGGGGCCTAATCCGAGGTATGGCGTCCGGATATCCCAATAGCGGCTGTTGTGGCGGGCGCGGCGGCCGGGTAGCGCGAAGTTCGAGACCTCATAGCCTTCGTAGCCCTGCCGGTCGCACCAGTCCGTCAGTATCCCGTATTGCGCCGCCAAAACGTCTTGGCCGGGCATCCGCCATTGTCTGGCCGCCACCTGCCGCGCCAGCAGACTGCCGGGTTCGACGGTCAGCGCATAGGCCGACAGATGGGACGGACGGTAGGCCGCGACTTCGGCCAGTTGCGCCTCCCATTCGGCCGC
>CAMWSI010000087.1 GCA_947176875.1 uncultured Bacteroidales bacterium | reverse complement strand
CCTATAATGGCACAATATAGCCTCCAGAACCTATAATGACACAATATAGCCTCCAGAGCCTATAATAGCATAATATAGCCTCCAGAGCCTATATTTTTGGACATAAGAAACAAAATACCTATATTTGTGGCAAATAAAAATACTCAAAAACATGTACGCCACTATTTCCGCAGACATTGTTTCTTCGACCGCCCTGTCCAAAAACGAAACTATTAAGCTGAAAAAGAACATAAAAGAACTATTCATGTGCCTCGAAGAGAAATATCCGAAATTTTGGGGACGACAAATAAAAGGCGATTATATCGAGTGCCTCATACCCAATGCTACTGACGCATTCCGTATCGCACTCCTATTAAAATCCCTCATAAAATCATTCCACGTCAAAGACAACAAGCGTACCAAAGACTTCCAAATCTACGGCCTCAGAATAGCCATCGGCATCGGAGACATGCGTATCATCAACAAAACCCAAAACATTCTCGACGGCGAAGCGATCTATCTATCCGGACGGGCCATTGACAATATGGGGGCGCTATACAAAGGCACGCTGAACATAGAAACCGCCAATGAACAATTGGCCGCTCCCCTACGCGCCATAGCCCTCTTGACCGATGCCGTCATGAACAACGCAACCCAGCGCCAAAGCGAGGTCATATACCACAAACTATTATCCGAAAAAGAATTGGACATAGCCGACGTCATGGGCATCAAACAATCGAGCGTGAACGGGCACGCGACTTCCGCCAAATGGTACTGCATAGAGGAAGCCCTGAATTATTTTGAACATCTAAATTTCGAGAACAATGGATGCTGATTTTTTCATAAGCCTTGTCATCGCACACATCATTGGCGACTTCTACTTGCAGACGGACTACTTCTGCGAGCAGAAAGCGACCTTGAAACTCAAAAGCCCCTTTCTTTACCTCCATGCGCTTATCGTTGGGCTTCTCTCTTGGCTTCTAGTTCCGACCCATTCATTTTGGCTCTGCTTCTTGATCATTACGGTTTCCCATCTGAGCATCGACATCATTAAAGTTTATCTGCCACATGGTTTAGGCAGTTTCTGCTTAGATCAATTGGCGCACGTGGCTGTATTGACCGCTATCGCCGCCTCATTCCGCACGGATATCACCCTGCCGATTCAGTGGATGGATTTTTCGCCCACTTTCTCCGCACCATGGTTGTTGCTGGCCATCTTACTCTGCTTGAAACCGGCCAACATATTTATAAAATTGGTTTTAGGAAAATATCAGGTCGGAGAATCCGAGACCTGTAACGATATAAAAAACGCGGGAGCCTTGATTGGCGATTTGGAACGCCTGCTGACCATCCTGTTTGTCATGCTTCGGCAATTCGAAGCCATCGGCTTCATCGTCGCCGCCAAATCGCTGTTGCGCTTTAAGGAGACCGACACGGCCAAAACCGAATACGTTCTGGCCGGCACATTTCTCAGTTTCGGCATCGCCATCGCCTGCGGGCTGATGGTATAAAACATAACTACCCTCCGGCCGGCTTGCATAAACCGACAGGAGGGTAGTTATGTCGTCCAAAGCGTCTAACCTCAGACGCGGAGGTCTGTATGCTAAGCGAGAGCCTGTTTGATCTGCGCCACGATATAGCGCACGTCTTCGTCCGAGACACAGGGACCGCTCGGCAAGCAGAGTCCGGTGCGGAACAAGGCTTCGCTCACACCATTGACATAGGCGGGCGCGGCGGCATAGACGGGTTGCAGGTGCATCGGTTTCCAAAGCGGACGCGCTTCGATGCCGGCCGCATCCAACGCCATACGCAGAGCTTCCACATTATTGTTCGGCTCATGGGCCGTATGCGGATTCGCCACCGCATGCGTCACGCCGGCCGCGCCGCCGACCGCCCCTTGTACCACCGCCGCATAAGCCTTATCTTCGCCTTTGACCTTAAGGGCATCATCCAGCACTATCGTGCAGAGCCAAAAATTACTGTCGTAACGGGGAGACGGATTGCCGAGTAACGTGATGCCGTCCACGCCGTCCAACAACTCGCGGTAGAGCGCGTGTACGTGCCGGTGATGCGCGATATGCGCGTCCAGCACATGCATCTGACCACGGCCGATACCGGCACATATATTGGACATACGGTAATTATAGCCGATTTTCTCGTGCTGATAGTATGGATAGGCTTCCCGAGCCTGCGTGGCATAGAACATAATCTCTTGCTTGGCGGCCTCGTCCGGACAGATCAGCGCGCCGCCGCCGGAAGTGGTGATCATCTTGTTGCCGTTGAACGACAGTATGCCGTAGCGACCGAACGTGCCGCAGACACGGCCGTCGAACCGGCTGCCGAATCCCTCCGCGGCATCTTCCACAACGGGAATGCCGTAGCGTTCGCCCACGGCCATGATTTCATCGATACGCCCCGGCATACCGTAAAGATAGACGGGCATAATGACCTTGGGTTTACGTCCCGTCTTGGCCATCCGATCCTGAATGGCCTTCTCCAACAACACCGGATCCATATTCCAACTGTCCGGCTCGGAATCGACGAACACCGGCGTCGCGCCGAGGTAAGTGACCGGATGCGACGAGGCGCAAAACGTAAAGCTCTGCACCAATACTTCATCGCCGGGGCCCACCCCGCAAGCCAGCAACGCCAGATGTACGGCCGCCGTACCGGCCGAAAGCGCCACGACTTTCTTGCCCTCGCCCACAAAGGTTTCCAAATCTGCCTCAAAACCATTCACATTCGGCCCCAACGGCACCACCCAGTTCGTGTCGAACGCTTCCTGCACATAGTTCTGTTCCATACCGCCCATATGGGCCAAGCACAAATATATGCGTTTATTCATCGCTGTATGTCGTTTATATCCATTCGTCATTGTAATACATCCTGCGTCCCAAAACCGTGCAGAATATCATCTGCAAATCCTTAATCAAGGAATAATGATGCAGATAGTATAGGTTTATCCGCACCTTATCCGGATAAATGACCTCATCGTTGTATTGCTGCGGATTGGCTTGCACTGCCAACAATTCCTCCTCATTGCGGTATTTGAGCGATGCCGGTCCCGTAATGCCCGGCCTAAGATTCAAAACAGCCCGATCTTCCCCTTGCAGTTTGTCGGCATAACCTGGCACATCAGGCCGTGGACCTACAAAACTCATATCGCCTGTCAATACATTCCACAATTCAGGCAATTCATCAAGTTTATAACGGCGTAACTTCGCTCCCAACGGCGTGATGCGGCTTTCGCCCGCCACAGATACCGATGAACCGCCATGACCGACCGTCATGGATCGGAACTTATACATCGTGAAAAGCCGACCATTACGCCCGACCCGTTTCTGCTTGAAAAATACCGGGCCATCCGGCATCTTAAACTTTATCCATATGGCTACTACCAACAAAATAGGCCACAAGAGAAACAAACCGACCAATGCCATTGCGCGGTCGAAAATCCATTTCAGCATAATATCCATTCGCATTTAATCTCTAAAAAAGCGTCTGAAAATCCAAGCGCGCAATTTATTCGGCATAGCGACCTGAACCACAAAACGGCCAATGATATTATGAAGATAGCGAAGCGGCGAAATCACATGATATCTAAGCATATAGCGTTGTAGCCTTTCCTCACTGCGGAAATACTTCCAACCGCCTCTTCTCGCATACATTTCTGCTCCGACACGTACATTGACCAAAGTGTCGGGAAGATTAGCGAATCGACATCCTTGTTGTGCCATGCGAATCCATAAATAGTAGTCTTCATTGAAGTGCCAATCCATATAATTGCCGGAAACTAAAACCCGGGAACGCAACATAGCGACACTCATATGATTAAAAGGACAGCGCCCTTTCAACCATTTGATAAGTTCCCCATGACGGCATGGCACCCGGCGAACAGCTATTATATTTTCTTCTTTTTCTATAAACTCAGATATTTGCCCGCCTACTATGTCACAATCCGGATGAGACTCCAGATATCCGATTTGCTTTTCGAACCGATCCGGCAAAGAAACATCGTCCGAATCCATACGGGCTATAATCGGACAACGGGCTTGCTCAACCCCCACTCTCAGCGCATTTCCGAGTCCTTGATTTTCTTCAAAACGAATTATCCTAAACAAAGACGGTTGTCTTTCAACAAAACTTTTTATCGCATAATCCACCGATTCTGAAACAGGTCCATCTACAATTATTACGACCTCGTCAGGTTTGCGAGTTTGGCATGATGTTACACTTTCAATGGCCCGTACAAAAAATTCAGGCCTATCATTCCGATAGACCGACATTACAACAGAAAATTCCATAACCGATACTTGTACTTATACCTTTCTGCTTGTCTTGAACCGCACTCTATTTTTCAAAACTCGATTTATTTGGCAAGCATTGTTCCAGATCTCTGACGACCAGCTGCTTAAGCGACGGGTACTCCTCCTCGTTCAAGAATGGACTATCATTCAGACAAACAAACGCCTTTTCGATTAAGTTATGACGCGTTTTTTCATATCGTTCAACCGAAGATAATACAAAACAAAAGGAATCGCCATGGAAATACGGATAAAAGTTGCCGGATATGAGGGCATAATTTCTATAGAGATATTGATTGACATCCGTATTTTTCCTGAACCGACTTTTGGAAGTATTCGTTATCGCATCGCCAAAAAGCTCACGACACGCCCGGAGATTAGAAAGCGTATAAGCTTGAGGATGATGATTCACCTTAATCCACTCGCGCATACCGATGGCTGTGAAAAACCGATTCCTCATTCTATCCGTCAAAGGGTACGAACTATGGTAAAGATATTCCTTTTTCCCTTTCGACAACCGATCAAGAGAAATACGGCTTAAAATCAAGTGTATGGAATTCTTACACATATCGGCATAAGTATCTTTGATACGAATCCTGTCGTAAAGCCAGCCCCCACGCGGAAAATCCCAAACGAGAAAGTCAACCGGAAGACTGCCAACAAAAAAACGTTCCGGATCTACCGGCTTGACAACCAACGTG
>CAMWSI010000086.1 GCA_947176875.1 uncultured Bacteroidales bacterium | reverse complement strand
CATGAACGGCCCCACGAGCCGGTTCCACAAATGGTATTTGGAAACGCCGGCCGTCCGCGGAAAATGACGCACCGCTATTTCCTTGACCTGTCCGCCCTGCAATTGTATCAAAGCCGGCAGAAAACGGTGCATGCCCGTAAAGAACGGCACACGCTTGGCATAGTCGGTCCGCATGACCTTGAGCGGACAACCCGTGTCGCTCACGCCGTCGTGCGTCATGGCGCGGCGGAAGCCGTTGGCGATTTTGGATTGCAACTTCTTGAAGACGGAATCCTTGCGGTGGGCCCGCATACCCATGACCAGCGCATAATCGGCCACATGCGGCAAAAGGAGGTTGAAATCCTCGGGCGTGGTCTGCAAATCGGCATCCATATAGCCCACGTAGTCCGAAACGGCCACATCTATGCCGGCTTTCATGGCCGCGCTCAACCCCGCATTCTTCGCAAATGAGATATAGTAAAAATGCGGATTGCGCGCACAGACTTCCTTGATGAGCCGCAGGCTGCCGTCTTTGGAACCGTCATTGACGAACAGCACGCAGGCCGGCACGGATGCCGTCGGCAAGTAAGCCGAAAGACGGGCTTCCAAAGCCGCCATATTGTCTTCTTCGTTATACACCGGCACGATAATCGTCAGCGCATAGGCACCGGTTTCCGGCATCGTCATCGGTTTCTCCAACATTTCCTTGCTTATTACAATAACAATACACTCTTTATCAATTCGTCTATGTCGCCGTCCAATACGCTTTGCGTATCGGAGGTCTCGTAGTTCGAACGCAAATCCTTGACCATGCGGTAAGGCTGCAACACATACGAACGGATCTGGGACCCCCACTCGATCTTCTTCTTACTGCCCTCTATCTCGGCTATTTTCTCGCGCTTCTTGCGCATCTCGATCTCGTATAGCTGAGACTTAAGCATCTGCATGGCTTTCTCGCGGTTCTGCAACTGGGAGCGCGTGATCTGGCATTCGATGATGATGCCCGTAGGCGCGTGCCTCAGACGCACGGCCGTCTCCACCTTATTGACATTCTGACCGCCCGGGCCGCTCGAACGGTAGGTTTCCCATGTGATGTCGGCGGGATTGACCTCTATCTCGATATTGTCGTCTATGACGGGGTAGGCATAGACCGAAGCGAAAGACGTATGACGGCGCGCCGCCGAGTCGAAAGGCGAAATGCGCACCAAACGGTGCACGCCGTTCTCGCTTTTGAGATAGCCGTAGGCGAAATCCCCCTCGAATTCCAACGTGGCCGACTTGATGCCGGCCTGCTCGCCCTCCTGACAATCCACAACGCTGACCTTATAGCCGTGGCGTTCGCCCCAACGCATATACATGCGCATGAGCATCTGCGCCCAATCCTGCGACTCGGTGCCACCCGCGCCGGAGTTGATCGTGACCATGCCCCCGAGACGGTCTTCCTCCTCGGAAAGCATTTTCTTGAACTCCAGTTCCTCAACCTGTTTCCGGAACTTATCCAAGGCTTCGTCCACGTCCGCTTCGGCGGCTTCGCCGGCCTCCAGAAACTCGCTCATGACCGAAACCTCATCCTGCGCCTGGCACAACGCCCCGTAAGCCTCTATCCACGTCTTCTGCGAACGGATGCCCTTGAGTGTTTTCTGCGCCTGTTTGGGGTCGTTCCAAAAATCTTCCGCCTGAGTCTTGCGTTCTTCTTCCGCTACGAATTTTTCTTTGCCTTCGATGTCAAAGAAACCTCCTCAGCGCATCTACCCGCTGCGCTAAATCCTTTATCTGCTCTTCGTTGTACATAGTCCCATGCTTATGAAATCATGTCACAATATCAATTGTGACACAATCTATTTGACTCAAATTAAGGCTTGTCAGAGAGGTCAAGATGCAAGGCATTGAGGGTGAGGGTAAAGGAGCGTACAGAAGTACGTGACTGAACCCGAATCCCGATAATAACGCCGCAGATTGGCCTTTATGACAAGCCGATTATTCGTCCTTGCCGTGGCAGTTCTTATACTTCTTGCCGCTGCCGCAGGGGCAGGGGTCGTTTCGGCCCACTTTTTTCTCTACGTGAACCGGTTGCGGACGGCTGCGTTCCTGCGTCTGGTTCGTCTGGACCGGCATACGGCCACTTTCGCCGCCCACGCTGTCGGGACGCGAAATCCGCATACGGCTCATGTCGGTCTGCTGTACGCGCGCCTCCTCCATCTGGGTCTGCGAAGCCATCGGCAGGTGGCCGAGACAGAGGAACGCGCTCACGTCGCGGTTGATATCGACCATGAGCTGTTTGAACAGATTGAACGCCTCGAATTTGTAAATCAACAGCGGGTCTTTCTGTTCGTAAGTCGCGTTCTGAACCGACTGCTTGAGGTCGTCCATCTCGCGCAGGTGTTCCTTCCAGGCATCGTCGATGACGGCCAGACACAGGCCTTTCTGAATGGCCGAAATGATTTCCTTGCCGTTCGACTCCAGACATTTCTTGATGTTGGCCACGACATTGAGCGTCTTGCGGCCGTCGGTAATCGGAATGGCGATGTTCTCGAAGCGGTCGCCCTGCCGTTCGTGCACCGACTGGACAACGGGATAGGCGTCGCGCATGATGGCTTCCGACTTCTGCTTGTACGACTCGTAAACGGCATGGAAAACGGTTTCCGTCAGCTGGTCTTCCTTCATGCCCAAGGCGTCGTTTTCCGCCACGGGCGAGGTCACGCCGAACGTACGGATCAGACGGCCGTTGAAATCCTCGTAGTCGCGGCTGTCCTTGAACTCCGAAACCAGGTTTTCCACCGTATCGTACATCATGTTGGCGATGTCAAGGCTGAGCCGTTCGCCGTAAAGCGCGTGCTTGCGTTTCTTGTAGATGACCTCGCGCTGCGCGTTCATCACGTCGTCGTATTCCAACAGACGCTTGCGGACGCCGAAATGGTTTTCCTCCACTTTCTTCTGCGCCCGTTCTATGGCGCGCGTGATCATGGGCGCCTGAATGACGTCGCCTTCCTTGTAGCCCATGCGGTCCATGACGGACGCGATGCGCTGGGAGGCGAAGAGACGCATGAGGTTGTCTTCCAGCGACACGAAGAACTGGGACGAACCCGGGTCGCCCTGACGGCCGGCCCGGCCGCGCAACTGACGATCGACGCGACGCGACTCATGACGCTCGGTGCCGATGATGGCCAAACCGCCGGCCTCCTTGACGCCCTCGCCCAACTTGATGTCGGTACCGCGGCCGGCCATGTTCGTGGCAATCGTCACCGTACCGGCGCGGCCGGCCTCGGCCACGATGTCGGCCTCTTTCTTATGCAGTTTGGCATTCAAGACATTGTGCGCGATGCCGCGCCCTTTGAGCATACGGCTCAACAATTCCGAAATCTCGACCGAGGTCGTACCCACGAGCACCGGCCGGCCGGCCTGCGTCAGTTCCACGATCTCCTCGATGACGGCGTTGTATTTCTCGCGCTTGGTCTTATAGACCAGATCCTCGCGGTCTTCGCGTATGACGGGACGGTTGGTCGGGATACAGACCACGTCCAGTTTGTAGATGTTCCAGAGTTCGCCGGCTTCCGTCTCGGCCGTACCGGTCATACCGGCCAGTTTGGCGTACATGCGGAAATAGTTCTGCAACGTAATCGTGGCGTAGGTCTGCGTGGCGGCCTCCACCTTGACGTTTTCCTTGGCTTCCAGCGCCTGGTGCAGACCGTCCGAATAACGGCGGCCGTCCATGATGCGGCCCGTCTGTTCGTCCACAATCTTGACCTCGTTGTCGATGACGACGTATTCCACGTCTTTCTCGAACAACGTGTAGGCTTTGAGCAACTGGTTGAGCGTATGCACGCGGTCCGACTGAATCGCGTAATCGCGCATGATCTCGTTCTTCTTCTCCGCCTTTTCGGCCTCGCTCAGCGGCTGTTTCTCCAACTCGGCTATCTGCGCGCCCACATCCGGCAGGATGTAGTATTGCGCGTCGTTCGCGCCTGCAGAGAGGAAGTCCACGCCGCGGTCGGTCAAATCTATCGTGTTCAACTTCTCGTCGATGACGAACAGCAACTTGTCGTCTATCAGGTGCATGTGCTTGCCCTGTTCCTGCAGGTAGAAGTTTTCTGTTTTCTGCAAGAGCGTCTTCATGCCCGGCTCGCTCAAAAACTTGATGAGCGCCTTGTTCTTCGGCAAGCCGCGGTGAGCCTGCAACAGCAGTTCGCCGCCTTTTTTCTCGTTCTCGGCCGAAGGCGTGCCCGACAGCAGGCGTTTGGCTTCGGCCAGCACCTGCGTGATTTCGGCTTTCTGCGCGTTGTAAATCTTCTCAATCTGCGGCTTGAGCTGTTCGAAATCCTGATTCTCGCCCTTGAACGTCGGCCCCGAAATAATCAAAGGCGTCCGCGCATCGTCAATCAAGACCGAATCGACCTCATCCACAATGGCGTAATTATGCTTGCGCTGCACGAGTTCTTCCGGATGGCGGCACATGTTGTCGCGCAGATAGTCGAAACCGAATTCGTTGTTCGTACCGTAGGTGATGTCGGCCAGATAGGCCTTGCGGCGCGCCTCGCCGCTGGGCTGGTGCTTGTCGATGCAATCCACTTTCAAACCGTGGAACTCGAACAGCATGCCCATCCACTCCGAGTCCCGCTTGGCCAGATAGTCGTTGACCGTCACCACGTGGACGCCCTCGCCGGGCAGGGCGTTGAGATAGACCGGCAGCGTCTCCACGAGCGTCTTGCCCTCGCCGGTGCTCATCTCGGCGATTTTGCCCTGATGCAGCACGATGCCGCCTATAAGCTGCACGTCGTAGTGCACCATATCCCACCGGATGAGGTTGCCGCCCGCCATCCACTGGTTTTTGTAGTAGGCCTTGCCGTCGCGAATGTTCACGTTATCGCGCGTGGCCGCCAGATCGCCGTCCCACGGCATGGCCGTCACCTCCACCTCTTCGTTTTCCGCAAAACGGCGCGCCGTCTCCTTGACCACAGCGAACGCTTCGGGCAGAATCTCGTTCAGCACCGCCTGCGTCTCTTCGTAAATCTCCTTCTCGATTTTGTCGATTTCGGCATAGAGGCGGTCCTTCATGTCTCTTATACACATATGACGCTGCCGAAGATAAGCAGTGT
>CAMWSI010000085.1 GCA_947176875.1 uncultured Bacteroidales bacterium | reverse complement strand
AGTAAAGTTGTCTGGAACGGTTTCCTTGGGATTTGCCAATGGAAAGCCTTCTGCTAATCTTGGTTTATCTGCGGAGTTTTCTTTTTCCATTGGAGATTCGAGGCTTAGATCCAATAATGAGATTACGCGAAAGTCTGTTTTGGCAACCAATATGTCGGATCTTGGAAGTGGCACCTATAATATTGATGGCCATGAGTTTGCTATCAGAAATTATGGCGGATGTGTGGATTTGGTATTGACTATGTATTATACCGACTATGAATAGTGTAGCAATAACCTTAAAAAGGCTGCTATTGGCATGCTGGCTTTTGCTGGGCGTAGGGCTTGTGTCCGAAACTTTGGCAAAAGCCGGCGATATGCCTATGGCCACACGGAACTCCGTCCGGTTGTATGGTGGGGTCGGCTACTGGGGACTACACTCTCAACAGGTTGAAAAATCTACGGCGGGGAACTATTATGACTACCAGAATAAGTATTACGCTAAGGCGATATATGGATTTAATTATCAAAGGGATTTAATCCGGCGCTTTTCTTTGGAATTGGATGTGCAGGCATCGTACCGCAATACATTTCCCAGTGTGGCCACGCCCAAGTTTACAGGAGAGTATTTGAAATATCCCGAATTGGGCGACAGACCTGAGGTGCGTGAATATATCAATGATTGGATATCAAAGGGTAACGACCTGAATAATCTGATCTGGTTACGTCACAATTCTTTGGCCATTTCGTTCCGTCCGGTTTTTCACATGATAGATAATGAGCATCACCGATTTTCGGTTTATCTCGGCGTGGGATGGTATTTTGTGGATGGCTTGTGCTTTAAGGCGGAGGCTCCGTTTTCTCAAGAGACGTACACCACCGCGACATGGCAATACCATGTTTCCGGCGTGGTCGGCAATTTGGGATTGCGCTATGAATATACGTTCTTGGAACGTTTTATGGCGGGCGTGGAGGTAAATGTAAACGTCAATGATGACAGAGCCTTTTGGCAGAACAGCATCACCCAGTCTGGACCGGTGGATGGCCGTGCGCTGATTCTCATTGGTTTTAGACTGTAAATTTCAGTAAGACCTTTTCCTGAGCCACTGCCCGACTTCTGAACGAAGTGCAAAAGCCGCTGCAAGACCTGTAGCGGCTTTTTGCGTTTTAGGGTCAACGCGGTACAAGCACTACGCTTTTTTAGGTGAAGCGAATGGTGTATCGCATTCAGCCTTGGAAGTTGTGAAAAGTGTCTAAAAAAGATTACCTTTGTCAACTAAAGTTGACAAGATAGGCGGCGGTTCGGCAAAGTGTAAACTCCGTTTCCTCTTTGCTCTCACCTTGCACTATCTTTGTACGTTATCGGGGAAGGATTTATGGATAGCCAAAGACAACAGAAAATGAACCGGCTCTTGCAGAAAGAGTTGGGCGAGATATTCCGGGTGCAGATGCAGCCCTATTTTCCGGGGGTGATGATGACGGTGACGTTCGTGCGCGTCACGTCCGACCTTTCGCTCGCGCGGGTTAACCTGAGCCTGTTTCCCGAACCGGCGGCCGGCAAGGCGGCTGTCTTGAAGGAAATCAAGCAACACGCCGCCGAAATCCGTTTCCTGTTGGGGCAGAAGGTGCGCAACCAGTTGCGGATTCTGCCGCAGTTGCAGTTTTTCATAGACGATACGTTGGACCGCGTCGCGCGCATAGACGAATTGTTGGCGCAATAAGCGGTCTGTCAAACCTGTCCGTTCAAGCCGCTTAAGCCGTTTAAGTTACCGACCATGAATCTGCCGTTCCGCATAGCCGTCCGTTATTTCCTCGCCAGAAAGTCCCGCTTGGTCAATATCATCAGCGGTGTGTCGCTGTTGAGTCTGGCGGTGGCCACGGCGGCCATGCTCATCATCTTTTCGGTCATGAACGGCATGAACGCCTATATCATGGCGCGTTTCAGCAGTTTCGACCCCGATTTGCGCATAGAGGCCGTAACCGGCAAGTACTATACGCCGGCTTTTATCGACAGCCTGCGCGGGATGCCGCAGGTCGAGGCCGTGGTGCCGGTATTGGAAGACCAGGCTCTGTTGCGTTTCCGCGACGATGTGCAGATGATACGGCTCAAAGGCGTCGATACGGCCTACGCCGCCTTGTCCGACCGCGCCGCCCAATGGGTGGAGGGCTATCCCGATTTTGCGGAAGACGGCTACGTGCCGGTTTCCGTCGGTTACGGGCTGGCGTCCCGGATGGGGCTACCGCTCCTGCAGGCCGAGCACCCGTGTCTGATTTATACCGTAGATGCCGGCCGGCTTTCTTTCGCCCTTTGGCAACAGGCTTTATCGTCGGCCGCCGTCTATTCGAGCGGCATCTTCTCGGTTTTGCCCGAATACGACAACCGTTATGTATTGGCGCCTATTTCGTTCGTGCGGCGCGTGTTGCAGGTGCCGGAACAGGTCTCGGCCGTGGAAGTTCAGCTGAACCGGACGCTTTCCAAACGGGCGTTCCGTGCGGCGCAGGCGGAGATCAGGCGGTTGGTGGGCGAGGAATTCACGGTACGCGACCGGTTGGAGCAGCAACAGACGCTTTACAGCAGTATGCAGGCCGAGAAGTGGATGATGATCGCCATCTTCGCCTTTATTCTGCTCGTCTCCACGTTCACGATGGTGTCGTCGCTCATGCTGTTGATGTATGAGAAGCGGCGCGATACCGCCATTTTGTCGGCACAGGGCATGGGCGATGCGCGGCTCAAGGCCGTGTTTGCGGCGGAGGGGCTGTTGATTACGGCTGTCGGCACGCTTTTTGGCATGTTGCTTGGGGCCGCCGTTGTCTATGGACAGGCGCGTTTCGGTTGGGTCAAGTTCGGCATGGGGGCGGACGGCACCTATGTATTGGAGACCTATCCGGTGGCCTGGCAGTGGAGCGATGCGGCCGTGGTGGGCTTGATAAGTTTGGGGATGGGCTTGGGGGCTTCGGCTATCCCGCTCCGCCAGATAAATGTGTATAAGAAATTTAAGTGAACCGAGTGGTCAGGCTGCGCGGCCGCGCTTCAAGCGTCCGCAGGACGCGCGTCGGGTAATGCTTCGCATTGCAAGTGGGCGGCGGCTCAGCAATTTGAGTAAACTCCATTGCGTTCGCCTTGCACCACTTGTCACCCGGAAGATAAGGAAAACGCTTTAACGGATAAAGTCATGGAAAACCGACTGATGCTTTACAATACGCTGCACCGGCGTAAGGAATTGTTCGAACCGTTGCATGCCCCGCAGGTGGGGATGTACGTCTGCGGGCCTACGGTCTATGGCGACCCGCATTTGGGACATGCTAGGCCGGCCGTCACGTTCGATCTCCTGTTCCGCTATCTGCGGCATTTGGGCTATAAGGTTCGCTATGTACGCAATATCACGGATGTGGGGCATCTGGAGCACGATGCCGACGAGGGCGAGGACAAAATCGCCAAAAAAGCGCGGCTGGAGCGGCTCGAACCGATGGAGGTGGCGCAGTACTACACGAACCGTTACCATGATTATATGGATAAATTAGGCGTGTTGCGGCCGTCCATCGAACCGCAGGCTTCGGGGCATATCATCGAACAGATCGAGATGATCAAGAAGATACTGGAAGCCGGTTATGCCTACGAACGCAACGGTTCTGTCTATTTCGACGTGCGGAAATACAACGAAAGCCACCACTACGGGCAGTTGTCGGGGCGCGTCATCGAAGACCTGCTGGGCACCACGCGCACCAACCTCGCTTCGCAGGACGAAAAGGAGAGCCCGTTGGATTTCGCGCTGTGGAAGAAGGCCGCGCCGGAGCACATCATGCGGTGGCCGTCGCCTTGGAGCGACGGTTTCCCGGGATGGCACGCTGAATGTACGGCCATGTCCTGCAAGTATTTGGGACAGCCGTTCGACATACACGGCGGTGGTATGGATTTGCTGTTCCCGCATCACGAGTCGGAAATAGCGCAGGCGACGGCGGCCTACGGTGAGGCGCCTTGCCGTTATTGGGTTCACAACAACATGATTACAATCAACGGCCAGAAGATGGGCAAGTCGCTGGGCAATTTCATCACGTTGGAACAGTTGTTTACGGGCGACCACAAGGCTTTGGACCAAGCCTATTCGCCCATGACGGTGCGTTTCTTCATTCTGCAGGCCCACTACCGCGGCACGCTCGACTTTTCGAACGAGGCCTTGCAGTCGGCCGAAAAAGGCTGGCAGCGTATGCAGCAGGCCCGCGTGACGCTCGAGCGGCTGACGGCGCAGGCTACCTCCACCGTGTCGGAATTCGTCGGCGCGTTGGAAGGCAAATGCGCCGAGGCCATGAACGACGACCTCAATACGCCGATGGTGTTGGCGCAGTTCTTCGAACTCGTGCGGCTCATAAACCAAGCCGCCGACGGCAAGGCCGCGTTCACGCAGGCCGACATCGATACGGCGCACCGGTTGTACGCGACGTATATCGAGGATATTTTAGGGTTGAAAGAGGAGGAAGGACAGGGCGGTGCGCAGGCCGACCGCACTGATGGCTTGGTCAAGATGCTGTTGGATATGCGGGCGCAGGCCAAGGCGGCCAAGGACTTCGCCACGTCCGACCGCATACGCGACGAACTCAAGGCCTTGGGTATCAAAGTGCTCGACGGCAAGGACGGCGCGACCTGGCAGTATGAATAGACGGGGCCGGGCGCGTGATGGCGATTTATTGTCACAACAACACTAAAAACTAAAGAATTATGCCAACGATATGGATTAATTTCGGCGCGTTGATGCTTTTGAGTTTCGCGCTGAGCAGCAGTTTGCAGAATAAATTCAAGCGGTACGCCAAAATGCCGACCGAGGGCGGCTTGACGGGCCGCGATGTGGCCGAGAAGATGTTGCACGACAACGGCATCTACGACGTGAAGATTACGTGTATCAAGGGGCGTCTGACCGACCACTACAACCCCACCGACCAAACGGTGAACCTGAGCGAGGACGTCTATTACGGCAACGGCATTTCGGCGGCGGCCGTGGCGGCGCACGAATGCGGTCATGCCGTACAACATGCCGCGGCTTATCCGTGGGTCAAATTGCGTTCGGCCTTAGTGCCGCCCGTGGAGTTCGCCTCGCGCTGGGTGCAGT
>CAMWSI010000084.1 GCA_947176875.1 uncultured Bacteroidales bacterium | reverse complement strand
GGATTGAGGAACCGCTCGAACAGCAGGTCGTATTTGATGGGGTCGATGTTGGTGATGCCCAAACAATACGCCAAGGCCGACCCCGCCGCCGAACCACGGCCGGGACCCACCAGCACGCCCATTTCGCGCGCGGCCCGGATAAAGTCCCATACGATGAGGAAGTAACCCGGAAAGCCCATGCCCTCGATGGTGGAGAGTTCGAAATCGATGCGCTCGCGCAAGGTTTCGTTCTCCCTGAAATTTTCGCCGTAGCGTTTTTTGGCACCCTCGTAAGTAAGGTGGCGCAGGTAATCCATATCGGAGGTAAAGGGTTCGGGCAAGGGGAAATGCGGCATCAGAGGCGCGTGTTCCAACTCGAAGTCCTCGATTTTATCGACGATTTCCTGCGTGTTCTCAAGGTATTCCGGATGACCCGGGAACAGCGCGGCCATTTCCTCCGCACTTTTCAGATACTCCTGCCCCGTATAGAGGAGTTTGGTCTCCTCGCTGATTTTCTTACCTGTATTGAGGCATATGAGGATGCGGTGCGCCTCGTAATCGTCGGCATTGACGAAATGCACGTCGTTGGAGGCGATGCACTTGACGCCGTATTCGGCGGCGAGTTGTTCCAGACGGGCGTTCACCACCGACTGCTCTTCGTGCCCGTGGTTCTGCATTTCGAAATAGTAGTCCTGACCGAAGAGCGACCGGTGGAAACGGATGTTTTCTTTCAATAATTCTTCCTGACCGGAAAGGATGGCCTGCGGCACTTCGCCCGCCAGACAGGCTGAACAGCAGATAAGGCCTTCGTGGTATTGCTCCAGCAATTCGTGGTCGATACGCGGTTTGTAGTAAAAGGCTTCCTTGCGCTGGCTCAACGAACAGAGTTTGACCAAATTGTGGTAGCCCACGGCGTTTTTGGCCAACAGAATCAGGTGGTAACTGCTCCTTTCCTCGCGGCCCGATTTTTCAAAACGGCTCTTGGGCGCCACATACACTTCGCAGCCGACAATCGGCTTGATGCCGTTGGCCTTGGCCTTGGCAACGAACTCCATGACGCCGTACATATTGCCGTGGTCGGTAATGGCCATGGCATTCATGTTCAAATCTTTGGCTTTGCTCAGCAACTGGCCGATCTCGCAGGCGCCGTCGAGAATGGAGTAGCGGGTGTGGACGTGCAGGTGCGTGAACCCGGGAGCCGTTTCGGCCATCGGTTGGGGAACCGGTGTCGGTTCCGCCACGGATACCTCAGAAACAGTCGGTTCGGATAAATTCGTTTGATTTCCTTCCATAGGACAAAGATATGGAAAACGTGTATTCGATAATATGAATGACCTGAATTTTTACTAACTCTTATGAAAGCGTCAGAACAACGTCAGTTCGGGAGAGATAACGGGAGCGGCGGGCGAAGCGTCCGCTTCGCCGGGGCGCACGAGGCCGTGGACGCCCAAGCCCATGAGACGGATGCCTTTCTCCTGCCAGGGGAAGTCCTTGCGGAGGTCGGCCGTACAGTGGTGCCAGGCCTCGAAGCCCCGCGGCACGGACGCGAACGTACGGCTCTTGCTCTGCTCGGTAAAATCGTTGTAACGCACTTTGAGCGTGAGCGTCCGTGCGCTGACGCCGTCGCGGTCGAGCAGGCCGAACAGCCGCTGTTCCAAGCGGTACAATTCCGTAATGCGTTCAAAATTCGTCACAAGATCGCGGACATAGGTGTTTTCGACGCTATACGATTTTCGTTCGCGTTGCGGCGTGACTTCCCGATTATCGATGCCGCGCGCGATGCCGTAATAGTACTGACCCGTCTTGCCGAACAGATGCACGAGTTCCATTTCGGAACGGACGCGCAAATCCGCTCCGGTCGCTATGCCGTGGGCGTGCATCTTGCGCGCCGTGGACTGCCCCACGCCGTAGAACTTCTCTATCGGCAGCGCGGCGATGAAGTCCAAAGCCGCCGCGGGTTCTATGACGAACAATCCGTCGGGTTTGCGGTAGTCGGAGGCTATTTTGGCCAAAAACTTATTGTAGGAAACGCCGGCCGACGCGGTCAAACCCGTCTCCGCCTTGATTTTGGCCTTGATTTCACGCGCGATCAAAGTGGCGGAACGCACATTTTTCAGATCTTGGGTCACATCTAAATAGGCCTCATCCAACGAAAGCGGCTCCACCAAATCGGTATATTCGCGGAAAATTTGCCGTATCTGCATGGATACGGCCTTATACACGTCGAAACGCGGCGGTTGGAAAATCAAGTCGGGACAGAGCCGCTGCGCCACGAGCGACGGCAGGGCCGAACGCACGCCGTAGTGTCGCGCCTCGTAACTGGCCGTGCTGACCACCATGCGCGGCCCCGGCCGTCCCACCGCGACCGGCTTGCCACGCAGTTCGGGAAAGTCGCGCTGTTCCACCGAGGCGTAGAACGCATCCATGTCGATATGTATGATCTTACGAACCGTCGCCATGACAAACAAAAATAATGAAAATTTCGGTTGGACCGGCCGCCGGATTTCAGAACGGGCCTTTGCCTTTGCCATCGCCTTGCACTATCTTTGCACTTCAAAATCTTGAATATTCTATGAACTGTCGTGTCCGTTTCGCGCCGAGCCCCACGGGGCCGCTGCATATCGGCGGTTTGCGCACCGCCCTCTACAACTATCTGTTCGCCAAAAAACACGGCGGGCAATTCATTCTCCGCATCGAAGACACCGACAGCCAGCGGTTTGTGCCGGGCGCGGAGGCCTATATCACGGAGGCTTTGCGCTGGTGCGGCCTGCAACCCGACGAAGGGGTGGCGGAGGGCGGCCCGCACGCGCCTTACCGGCAGAGCGAGCGCAAGGCCATTTACAAACAATACGCCGACGAACTCATCGCCAAGGACATGGCCTACTACGCCTTCGACACGGCCGAAACGCTGGAAAAACTGCGCAAGGAAGCTGAAAGCCGCGGCGAAGCCTTCGCCTACAACGCCGCCTGCCGCAAGCAGCTGCAGACCTCCTTGGCTCTGCCGGCCGAAGAGGTAAAAGCCCGCCTCGAACGCGGCGAAGCCTACGTCATCCGGTTCCGGACGCCCGAAAACCGGACGGTGGAGATGGACGACCTCATCCGCGGCCACCTGCAGGTAAATACCGACACTTTGGACGACAAGGTGCTGTACAAGAGTGCGGACGGCCTTCCGACCTACCATTTGGCCAATATCGTGGACGACCACCTCATGCAAATCACGCACGTGATACGCGGCGAGGAGTGGCTGCCCTCCCTGCCGCTGCACTACCTGCTCTACGAAGCCTTCGGCTGGCAGGACAGCCGGCCGGCTTTCGCGCACCTGCCGCTCCTGCTCAAACCGCAGGGACAGGGGAAACTCAGCAAGCGCGACGGCGACAAATTCGGATTCCCGGTGTTTCCGCTCGTATGGCACGACCCCAAGAGCGGCGAGATTTCGAAAGGCTACCGCGAAGAGGGTTACTTTCCCGAAGCGGTCGTAAACATGCTCGCGCTGTTGGGCTGGAATCCCGGTACGGAACAGGAGTTGTTCCCGCTGGACGAACTGGCCGAAGCGTTCTCGTTGGAGAAAGTGAGCAAGGCCGGGGCGCGGTTCAACCCCGAAAAGGCGCGCTGGTTCAACGCCCAGTATCTGCGGATGCGGCCGGACGAAGAACTGGGAAAACTTATCCTGAAAGATTTGCAAGCGCGTTACGGCCAGACCGACGCCGCCAAGACCCAAGCCATAACCGGAAGTACGGCGTCCGAAATCGCCGGCCTGTTCAAGGAACGGGTCTGCTTTCCGGCCGAAATCACGGATTGGGCCGCCATGCTGTACGTGCGACCCGACAAATATACTGAAAACGGAATCAAGAAATTCGACAAACCGGAGAACCGAGAAGCCTTGCGGCAAGTCATCGACTTTATGAAACAAAAAAGCGCGGGCCCGTGGGCAGGCGCGGGCGCGGGCATGGGCGTCGGCAGGAGCGCCGGCGTCGGTTCCATCATGGAAAACGACACGCTCGCCTTTATCCGCGGGAAAGGCTATCCGATGGGACAGGTCATGAGCCTGTTCCGGCTGGCGCTGACCGGCGACGCCCAAGGTCCGAACGTCTTTCCGCTCGTGGCGTTCATGGGCATGGACGAAGCCGCCGCCCGCACCGAAGCGCTGCTGAACAAAACGTTATAGCAATATCAGGTTTTCCCTGATATGTTCAACCAACGGCTTTGGCACGCCGGCTGTCTGCGCGTATGCCGTCCAACGCGAGGCCACCTCGACAATTTGGTCTATGACGGCCGCCGACTTGCGGATGCCCATATTTTCGGCCACCTGCCGCAAATCCTGCCGCGTGAAATCCGATTGTTTGCCATTGAGGGAAAGTTGATGCCGGTCGATCCATCTTCCACCCGGCGAATAGGCGTAACAAAGGTCATAGGCAGGTGCCAACGTCCATTCGCCCCGCCGGTTCATCAGGAACGAGAAATTCTTGGTATGGTCGTCGTGGTTGCGCATAACCACATTGAACACCATGCGGCGGTAAAGTTGCTCTTGAGCCGGCATGCCTAGATTCATACGCCTCAATACCGCGAATATCTCCTCGTAGGAATGACGCTGATCCCTGTCTAAATGCGCCAGCCCGGCCAACGTCTGCATGTGGATTTTTTCGCCCGCCGGTGTGCGGTCGAAACGGCGGGTCATGAAATGACAGTAATTCCCCTCTTCCAACAAACGGCATTCCGACATTTGAATGCCACAGTCTTTCGCCATCAGATAATAAGCGTATTCAATATTGCCTATTCCCTTAGGATTCGAAGATTTTTTTTCGTGTTCCGTATAGGTGCCGCCGTCAAACTTCAACAACCAATAACCGAAACCATCCGGTGCCCGCACCTGTCCGGAACGCACCTCGCCCGTCGCTTCGTTGTAAGCGACAATGGCCTTGGGTTTGGCGCCGCCAGCCGACGTACCCACTTTCAAAATATCGATGACCTTTTTATCGCTCTGCCGCAACAAAGCTTGGAAACGCTCCCGCTCCGAAAACACCGACTCGGCCAAAGTCGTCAGTTCCCGCAAATGCAGTTCGGACGACTCTTCCAAGCCTTCCAACGTCCGGCAAGGCTCAAATTCCAAAGCCCCCATTCCCCGTTTCCCGACATAGCACAAATAGTCCAAAGGCGTTATAT
>CAMWSI010000083.1 GCA_947176875.1 uncultured Bacteroidales bacterium | reverse complement strand
CGGCAGTGCATGGCGGTCGAGGCCCGTCAGGCGGCCGCGTCCGAAGAAATCGGGCTGACGGACGACGGGATTGGCGAAGTCTGGTCCGAAACGGAGGCTTACCGTCGTTTGCAGGCCTTGTTTTACGCGCAAGTGCCTTCGTTGCCGTCCCCGTTTTTGAAATCCTACTATCGTTTCGATTGGGAGTGGAAGGTTGTGGCGAATCGACTGAACCGAAAGAAATATCCTGAAATGCCGATGGACGACCGTCTGCCGGAATATCCGGCCAAGGGCGCCAAGGCGTCTGCGGACGAAGAATGGGTGCAGGCGTTGGATAAAGAACCGTTGGCGCTACTTTGGGAGCATGCCGAAGATATGGAGAAGGTGGAGGGCGAATCCGATCTGATGAAACGGGAGTGGCTCTGCGATACGTTCCGTTGGCGGTATGCCGAGGTTTGGGGCGGTGATTCGACCGCCTCGACCGATTACCTGTGGGCGTATTTTGTCCGGTTGCAGTTGCAGCAACGTTGGCAACGGCTTAAAAAGACCGACGGCCGGCGGATGCTCGAAGAAAAATTGCAGTCCTTGCGGGCTGTGGATTGGGAGAAAAACGAATTCAGCACCGCGACAGGTGCTTAGCAGATAGATAGTGAATATGGAGAAGACAAGAGGAACCGTAAGCGGCATTAACGCCAATCTCGTGACGGTAAAGACCGAAGGCCCTGTGGCGCAGAACGAGATTTGTTTCATCGATTTGCGCGGGGTCAGACTGATGGCGGAGGTCATCAAAATAGACGGCGATACCGCCTATGTACAGGTGTATGAGAGTACGCGCGGCCTGCAGGTAGGGGCTCCCGTCAGTTTCGAGGGGCATTTGCTCGAGGTGACGTTGGGGCCGGGGCTGCTGTCCAGTTATTACGACGGTTTGCAGAACAATCTGGAAACGATGGAAGGTGTTTTCCTGCGTCGTGGTGAATATACGGAACCTCTCGACCGGACGAAGAAATGGGACTTCACGCCTTTGGCCCAGCCGGGCGACCGCGTCCGGGCCGCCGACTGGCTCGGGGAGGTCAAGGAGGGGTGGTTGCCGCATAAGATCATGGTGCCTTTCGCTTGGAAAGGCGAATATACGGTGGAGAAGATCATGCCGGCCGGTGCCTATACGATAGAAGAGACCGTGGCCGTCCTTAAAAACGGGGCCGGGGATCTCTGCCATGTCACGATGGTGCAGAAATGGCCGGTGCGTGTCGCGGTGACGCATTATAAGGAAAAGCCGCGTCCGTTCAAGGTGTTGGAAACGGGGGTGCGCGTCATGGATACGTTCAACCCGATAGCCGAGGGCGGTACGGGGTTTATCCCGGGGCCGTTCGGTTCCGGCAAGACGGTGTTGCAGCACGCGATTTCGAAACAGGCCGACGTGGATGTCATCCTGATGGCGGCTTGTGGCGAGCGTGCCAACGAGGTCGTCGAGATTTTCGCCGAATTTCCCGAACTCATCGATCCGCGTACGAACCGCAGTCTGATGGAACGGACGACGATTATCTGCAATACGTCCAATATGCCGGTGGCCGCCCGCGAGGCTTCGGTCTATACGGCCATGACGATAGGCGAGTATTATCGCGCCATGGGTTTGCGCGTGCTGTTGCTGGCCGACTCCACCTCGCGTTGGGCGCAGGCCTTGCGCGAAATGTCGAACCGTTTGGAAGAGTTGCCGGGGCAGGACGCTTTCCCGATGGATTTGACGTCCATCATTTCCAATTTTTACGCGCGGGCGGGCATCGTTTTCCTGAACAACGGCCAAAGCGGCTCCATCACGTTCATAGGTACGGTTTCGCCGGCGGGCGGTAACCTGAAGGAGCCTGTGACGGAAGGTACAAAAAAGGCCGCGCGTTGTTTCTACGCTTTGGCGCAGTCGCGCGCCGACAGCAAGCGTTATCCGGCCATCGACCCGATCGACAGTTATTCCAAATATCTGGACTATCCGGAGATAGAGGCCTATATGAACGAACGCATGGGGAGCGGCTGGGTCGATAAGGTGCGCGCCGGCAAGAACTATGTGTTGCGCGGCAAGGAAGCCAACGAACAGATCAACATTCTCGGCGACGACGGCGTTCCCGTTTCGTATCACGACAGTTTCTGGAAGTCGGAACTCATTGATTTCGTGATTCTGCAACAGGATGCTTTCGACGGTACCGACAGTCTGACGCCTATGGAGCGGCAGCGGTATATGTTCGAGAAGGTCATGGGGCTTTGCGAACGTAGTTACCGGTTTGAGGATTTCAACGATTGCGTGCAATTTTACAAACAGTTGATTAATCTTTTCAAACAAATGAACTACAGTCAGTTCCAGAGCGAGGATTTCAAACGTTACGAACAGGAAATAGATGCGTGGGTTGCCCGCTATCAACAAGATAAATAAGCGAGATTATGGAAAAGACAGCGTTTCAGAAAGTATATACGCGATTGGAGGCCGTGACCAAGGCGACGGTCGATGTGCGGGCGACGCAGGTTTCCAACGACGAATTGGCCATGGTGGGCGACCGTCTGGCGCAAGTGGTTAAAATAAAGGGCGACCGCATCACGTTGCAGGTGTTTGCCGGTACGGAAGGTCTGCCGACGAATGCCGAAGTCGTTTTTCTGGGCAAGGTGCCATCGCTCAAGGTGGGCGACGATTTGGTAGGCCGGTTTTTCAACGCTTACGGCGAACCGATAGACGGTGGCGCGGAAGCGGATGGCGAGGAACGCGAAATCGGCGGCCCTTCGGTCAATCCTTTCCGCCGCAAGCAACCGTCCGAACTCATTCCTACGGGCATGGCCGGCATCGACTTGAACAATACGCTGGTGTCGGGGCAGAAGATTCCGTTTTTCGCCGACCCGAACGAACCGTACAATCAGGTCATGTGTATGGTGGCTTTGCGCGCCAAGGTGGACAAAATCATTCTGGGCGGCATGGGGCTGACGAACGATGACTATCTGTTTTTCAAACAGTCGTTCGAGAACGCCGGCGTCTTGGACAAGATGATCTGTTTCGTGAACACGACCGAACAGCCGCCGGTGGAACGCCTGCTGATTCCGGATATGGCGCTGACGGCGGCCGAGTATTTCGCCGTGGATAAGAACGAGAAGGTGCTGGTGCTCTTGACCGACATGACGCTTTACGCCGATGCGTTGAGCATTGTCTCCAACCGTATGGACCAGATTCCGTCCAAGGACAGTATGCCGGGTTCGCTATATTCCGATTTAGCCAAGATTTATGAAAAGGCCGTACAGTTACCCGACGGCGGCTCCATCACGATTATCGCCGTAACGACGTTGAGTGGCGGCGACATCACGCACGCCATCCCCGACAATACGGGGTATATTACGGAAGGGCAGTTGTTCCTGCGGAACGACAGCGATGTGAACAAGGTCATCATCGACCCGTTCCGTTCGCTGTCGCGTCTGAAACAGCTCGTTATCGGCAAGCAGACGCGCGAGGACCATCCTCAGGTCATGAATGCGGCCGTCCGTCTTTACGCCGATGCGGCCAACGCGCGCACCAAGTTGGAAAACGGTTTCGATCTGAGCGACTACGACGAACGGACATTGGCGTTCGCCAAAGACTATTCGGCCGATATTCTGGCCATAGACGTCAATATCGATACGACCGAGATGCTGGATCGCGTCTGGCGTATGTTCGCGCGGTATTTCAAACCGGCCGAAGTCGCGATCAAGCAGAACCTGATGGATAAATACTGGCCAAAGGCCTGAATGACGGAATAGGTCGGGAGTAAGGGAAATCCGGCTCCGGCCTCTAAGTTTGAAAGCAGATGCCGATTAAATTTCAATATAACAAAACCTCGCTCAATGAGTTGGGCAAGGGCCTGAAAATGCGGGAACGGGCCTTGCCGACCATCAAGAGTAAGGAATCCGCGTTGCGGATGGAGGTCAAGAAGGCCAAGGCCGAGGCCGAACGTCTGGACAAGGCGTTGGAAGAGGCGATGCGGCAGTTGGAAGGCCTGTCGGCCTTGTTCCCGGAATTGGATACCGGGTGTGTGGAAGTGGAGGCCATAGACCTGCAGATGGGGAAGGTGGCCGGTGTCAAAGTACCGGTATTGAAAGAGATACGGTTTAAGGAAAAACCGTTTCTCTCGTTTGCCGAACCGGCTTGGACGGCGCAAGGTATGGAGACGCTCAAGCAATTGGCGTCCATAGGTTTGCAGAGTGAGGTATTCCGTTATAAAATGCAATATCTCGAAAAGGCCCGCAAGAAAACGACGCAGAAAGTGAATCTGTACGAAAAGGTGCAGATTCCCGGTTATAAAGAGGCGATTCAGAAAATAAAACGTTTTATCGAAGACGAGGAGAACCTTTCCAAGTCTTCTCAGAAGATTGTCAAAAGCCGTCACATGCAACAGGAGGAGGCGTTATGATAGAACCGATGCTGAAATATGAAATCCTGTTGTATCATCAGGAGTTCGAACCGTTTTTGAAGGCATTGCAGGCCAAGGGTCTGTTGGATTTGTCGTTGGGTGACTTGGCCGTCAAAGGCACGCAGGAAGAGGATTATCGATACGGCGTGCGTGCGGAGCGTCTGGAACGCGCGCTTAAGGATTGGCGTCGGTTGCATGCGGACGCGGTGGGGGCGGTAACGGATTTTCCGGAAGACGAAATCACACGTATCGCTTGGACGGAAGATGCCATGGAGCAGGCGCGCAGGTCGGCGGAACAAGAGGCGACATTGCGGCAGGCCGCTGAAAAGGAGGCGGTTTGGGGTGCATACGATCCGGCGTTTCTGGCCGGTTTGGCGCAGGCGGGGCTGACGTTGCGTTTCGGCAGTATGCCGGCGAAGACATGGCCGGCCGAAGCCGAACGGGTTTATCCTGCGGCCGCCGTGGCACAGACGGGTGGCCGGGTTTATTTTGTCTATTGGGAGGAACTGCCGGTTGAATGGCGCGTACAGGAAGAGGCCGCGCCGACGCAGTCGCCGGCCGAATGGGCGGTTCGTTTGGAGGAGGCGCGGCGGCGGAAGGCCGCTGACGAAGCCCGTGTGGCCTATGCGGCCGATCGCGTGGCCGATTTCGGGGCCGCGCGCAGACATTGCTGGAACCGCTTGGCCTATCGGGTGGCGCGCACCGACATGCGCTCCGAAGCCGAGGGTAGCCTGCGCATAGTGGAAGGC
>CAMWSI010000082.1 GCA_947176875.1 uncultured Bacteroidales bacterium | reverse complement strand
GTTCTCAACCATGACAACCCGGCAAAGATAGGACAAACCGAGCGTAGAACCAAGCGAATACGGACGGCAAACGGTAAATCACCGGCATCCGGCAAGATTTCGGGAGGCCATGAAAGGGGTCGAAATATACGCATTTTCATTTTTTTTCGTAACTTTGCGGGTTAAGTTTGTCTGGCTGTTTCGACCGAAGCCGCCTTTCAAACATGGGTTTAAACACAACCGACATGAAAATCCGCATGCGCCTTTTTACCATCCTCTCGGCCGCGAGCCTGCTTTTCGGGCTGAACGGGCGTGCCGTAGCTCAGGATGCCGTCCCCTCGTCCAAATCGGTACCCCATTTCGCGCCGCTTGACGTATCCGGCTTTACCGTACAAGGCAATACGACCGTTTTCAAGGTATTCGAACCCGAGAAGGAACAGACGCTCACGTTCAAACTACCGACCGCCTCGCTCAAACGTTACCTCTACAAAGACTCCATCCACGTGGACGGTCATCTGGAGACCCTTTTCCTCGAACGGCCCGAAGACTTCGACTATGTGGCGCGCCTCTGTCTGGACGGTCGCCGCGATGCGCACATCCATTATAAAATGTGGCGCGCTTCCGCCACCGGCACCTTGTTCCTCAGCATCGTCTCGCCGGTTTTCGGCTTAGCCTGCGCCCTGCCGGCCTCGCTCCCACCGCCCCGCATCGAAAATCTCGGACTGCCGGATGTGGATATGTTACACGAAGACATTTACTTCCAAGCCTATCAACGGGAGGCGTGGCGCAAGAAAAATGTCCGCAACTGGATCAATTTCGGCATAGGACTCGGCATACACGCCGGCATCCTGTTCTCGATATTCTCGTTCCTGAAATAAATAAGAGGCTGAACGTTCCGCCGACCTTTATGCCGGCCGCGACTTTTCGTCCGACGGGCGGGACAACAACTCTCCGCATAACGCGATGGCGGATTCTACATCGGCTATCCGATCAAACACCACACTGAGTTTCTGCCGGTTTTCCTGCAAACGGCACTTCGCCGGATGATCCTGTACATACGACAATATGCCCGAAAACAACGGACTTTGGTAATACAGGCTCTCGTCCTGCGCGGCGAAAACAGCCGTCAGGCAATCATTTTTCAACACGATGCGGCTCCATCCCAAACGTTTGGCCTCGCGCCGCAAGGCCACGGTACGTATCAACTCCCGCGTCGGTTCAGGCAACGGACCGAACCGGTCCTGCAAACGTTGCGCATAGGCTTCCAATTCGGAATCTTTCTCCAACGAATCCAACTCTTTATAAAGCGCCAGACGTTCGGTGATACTGCTCACATAGCCGTCGGGAATCAATATTTCGAGATCGGTCTCCACCTGACAGTCGGCGGCCGTAAAGTCCCAATCCTGCGACACGGATACGGCGGCCATCGCGGCATCCGCCCCGGACACACTGTCTGCGTTTGGCCGCCCGCCGGCCTGCCCGCTTACACCCGCCGAAAGATCGGCCGTCCGGTTCCGGCCGTTCATCTGTTCTTGCTTGATTTCGGCAATGGCCTCATCCAAAATTCGTTGATACATTTCAAATCCCATTTCGGCGATAAAACCGCTCTGCTCGCCGCCCAGAATATTGCCGGCGCCACGTATGTCCAAGTCGCGCATGGCCACTTGAAAACCGCTGCCTATCTCGGAAAACTCCTCTATGGCACGCAACCGCCGCTTGGCTTCCGGACTCAGCAGATGTTCCTGCGGCGCAATCATATAGCAGAACGCCTTTTTGTTGGACCGACCGACCCGACCGCGCAACTGGTGCAACTCGCTCAGACCGTACTGGTGCGCCTCGTTCACGACAATCGTATTCGCATTGGATATATCCAGACCGTTTTCCACGATTTTGGTCGAGACCAAAATGTCGTAAGCCCCTTCCATAAAGCCGAGCAACACCTCTTCCAGTTTGTCCCCCTCCATCTGACCGTGCGCCACGGCGATATGCGCGTCAGGCAACAGCCGTTGCAACATGCCGGCTACTTCCATGATATTCTGCACGCGGTGGTGCACGAAAAAGACCTGTCCGCCGCGCGAGAGTTCATAGACAATGACATCTCTTATAAATTCCTCGTCGAACGCATGTATCTCGGTATGTACGGGATAGCGGTTGGGCGGCGGGGTCTGTATGACCGAGAGGTCGCGCGCCCCCATCAACGAGAACTGCAACGTCCGCGGAATGGGCGTTGCCGTCAAGGTCAGCGTGTCGATATTGACTTTAAGCGATTTGAGCTTTTCTTTCATCGCCACGCCGAACTTCTGCTCCTCATCGATGACCAATAATCCCAAATCCTTGAATACGACATCCTTGCTCAAAATCCGATGCGTGCCGATCAGAATGTCGAGCCGTCCTTCCTTGAGTTTGGCCAGGATTTCCTTGCGTTCCCTGGCCGTGCGGAACCGGTTGATATAATCGACGCTGCAAGGCAATTCCCCCAGACGTTCCTTGAATGTCTTATAGTGCTGATAGGCCAATATCGTTGTCGGCACGAGCACCGCCACCTGCTTGCCGTCGCAGGCCGCCTTGAACGCCGCCCGTATCGCGATTTCCGTCTTGCCGAAGCCGACGTCGCCGCATACCAGACGATCCATCGGTTGCGTGGACTCCATATCCCGCTTCACGTCTTCCGAAGCCTTGAACTGGTCGGGCGTGTCTTCGTAAAAGAACGAGGACTCCAACTCGTGCTGCAGATACGCATCGACCGAAAATGCAAAGCCGTGCGACGCTTTCCGTTGCGCATACAACCAGATCAATTCGCGCGCGATGTCCTTGACCTTTTGTTTGGCCTTGGCCTTGGTAACCGCCCAAGCATTGCTGCCCAAACGGTTCAATACGGGCGGTTCGCCTTCCTTACCGGAATATTTCGACATCTTATGCAACGCGTGTATGCTCATGCGCAACATATCGTTATCCTTATACATCAGGCAAATGGCTTCCTGCTCACGACCGTTCACCTTGACTTTTTCCAATCCGGCGAACCGCCCCACGCCGTGATCCACATGGCTGATATAGTCGCCCGGCTTGAGTTGATAAAGTTCCTTCAGCGTCAAAGCCTGGCTGTCCTGACGGCGCGGCTGCACGGTATAGCGGTGGAAACGCTCGAAGATCTGATGGTCGGTAAAGACCTCCCAGCGCGCCTGATCATCTATAAAACCTTCATTGAGCGACAGTTTAAGCGGAATAAAACGCACGGTGGGATTCGGCGTGCTGAGTTCGAAGAAAATACGCTCCAAACGCTGAATCTGTTTCGGATTTTCGGACAAGATGAAATTCTGATAGCCCCGGTCTTCCGCCTCTCGCAAATGCTGAACCAACCACTCGAATTTCTTGTTGAAGACCGGCTGCGACCGCATCTCGAACGACAGTTCTTCATCCGGCCGCGCATAGTGGAACCGTTGTCCGAACTCCACGACCGTGGCGCGGTCGAAACTCCGTTCGGCCTCTTCCGGCGTCAGATAAAGTTCTTCGGGACGGGCTCGCGGCACGACACCTTGCAGTTGGGCATAGGCGGCCTTGGCCTTCTCGAACGCACTTTGCTGCGTTGCGACGAGGCTTTCCATATCTTCGACCCACAGGATCGAACGGTCCGAAAAATACGTCAGGAACGAAATCCGCTCTTTCCGTTCCGCTTTCTCCTGCAGATTGGGCAAAAGGCTGACGACGTCGTGCCGCGCCACGGACAACTGGGTACCGACTTCAAAACTACGGATGGAATCGACTTTATCGCCATCGAATTCAATACGGTAAGGCGTATCGTTGGCAAACGAAAACACGTCTATGATGCCGCCGCGCAACGCATATTGCCCGGGCTCGGCCACGAAATCGACCCATTCGAAACGGTTTTCTTCCAAAAAGTCGATGAGAAAATCCTGGGATATGGCCTCGCCCTTATGCAACTGCACGGTATGCGCGGACAGAAAACGCGTCGTGATGACCTTCTCGGCCAAGGCCTCCGGATAGGTCACAATCCAAAGCGGCGCACCCGTCTTGTCGCCGGGCAGGCTCAAACGGTTCAGAACCTCGGTCCGCGAAAGCACGTTGGCATTGTCGATTTCTTCCGACTCGTATGGTTTCTTATAAGAAGCCGGGAAATAAAGGATACGTTTCCGCGCCTGTTCCAAACCGACCTGCCCCGTCAGTTTTTCCAAATCGTTGCAGAAATAGGCGGCCTGCTCCTTGTCGGCCAGAACAAACAGTTGCGTCGTCTGCAAGCGCGATGCCGCGGCGGCCGCGATGACCGATTTGGATGAACCGACCAGATTGCGCAACGCTATTTTACGCGATGCCCCCGCTGACAACCATTGTACCAGTTGCCCGACCCGCTCGTCGCGGCCGTAGAGTTGCAACAGGTCGATACCGGGCGTCTGCGCGGCGGCCGGCACCGGATCCGCTGTCTGAGGCGGTGCCGGATGGACGGAGGGAGCGTTTGTCGATTCCATTCGATTGAATTTGTTAGGTATCCCGGTCGGCATCATCCGCCGTAAAACACGCCGATGAGTATGATTTTGTCTTGCGCCTGCAAAGTCTGCGAAGCCCACTTGTCGCGACTGACCACCGCCCCGTTGAGCGCGACGGCCAAACCCTTGCGGTCGGCCAGGCCTTGCGCGGCCAGCCAAGTCTGCAACGTCTGCCCTTCGGCCGTTTCCGTCGCCCTGTCGTTTACGTATATCTGCATACCGTTACCTTTTATCTTTTCCATTTTCACGCGCAACCCGAAGTCTTGCCGGGTATCCCGACCAAGCCGCCCGCTAAACCCGCCATTCGCCTCCGCGTACGCTTCGTCTTGCACTGACATTGGCGGTGAAACACCCGACACCGCGAACATCTAGCCATTATGCCCAGTCCGCAAAGTGGTTCACCGGCCCGTGGCCGTGCCCGAGCGGTTGCGCGGCCGCTATCGCACGGCTGATATACCCCTTGGCCGCCTCTACGGCCGCTTCCAGGCCATAGCCCAAACCCAAATAGGTCGCGATGGCCGACGAAAGCGTACAGCCCGTGCCGTGCAGATTGGCCGTATGGACTTTGGCGGACGTGAACGCCCGTCGCACAGGGTTTCCGGAATCGGACGCGACATACAGCCAATCCGTCATCCGCTCGCCCTGAAGATGCCCGCCTTTGACAAGCAC
>CAMWSI010000081.1 GCA_947176875.1 uncultured Bacteroidales bacterium | reverse complement strand
TCAGTCGTGCGGCTTCGGCCGCTGAAAGCGGCAGACGGAAGACACCGGCGGCTCGACAGCGGCGGGCTTGCCAGTAATCGTACGGCGTCTCGGCCGTGACACGGTTGTATCGCCCGCGTTCGTCGGCTTCGTCCGGTGCCGCGTGTACGACGAGCCATCCGCTGTCTGTACGGACCAGCAGGCCGACATGGCTGTACGTCGGCTTATCTTCGCAGAGTAGAACCATATCGGAAGAAACGCTCCGGCCACGGCGGAAAACGAGGTCGCCGCTCCTGAACAGCGTGTCGGGGCAAGCGGTCGTTCCGGCAACCGGCGCTTCCGGAACTTTGTCGCCCGCACCGCGGCCGGTAAGGGACTTTGGGTTATCCGTATCGGAAAGACCGCAGGCTACTACGATGCATAAGGCCGCCAGCAGGCATCCGTTCAGGATGCCTGCCAGACTGCGCCGCATTGAAAATTTTGCTATCTTTGCCATCTATATAAACCGGTACTGCCGGACGGATCCGAACCGTTTGGACGGACACCGGTAATTTTGCAAATTTAACCATATCGTTTATGAAAACCATGCAGGCGTATATCGCCGAAAATCAAGACCGCTTTTTAGAAGAATTATTCGGCCTGATCCGAATACCGTCCATCAGTTCGGAACAGGCGCACAAACCCGATATGGTACGTTGCGCGCAGTATCTGGCCGAAGCCGTCAAGGCGGCCGGCGCCGACAGGGCGGAGGTCATGCCCACGGCTGGCAATCCCGTCGTTTACGCCGAAAAACTGATTGATCCGAAAGCGCATACCGTTTTGGTATATGGGCATTACGACGTCATGCCCGTCGATCCGGTGTCGGAATGGCATACGCAGCCGTTCGAACCGGTTGTCAAGGACGGCAAGATTTACGCGCGTGGCGCGAACGACGACAAGGGGCAGAGTTTCATCCATCTCAAGGCTTTCGAATATTTAGTCAAGGAAGGGCAGCTGGGATGCAACGTCAAGTTCATGCTGGAGGGCGAGGAGGAAATCGGTTCGCCTTCGTTGGAGGCTTGGTGCGCCGAGCATAAGGATATGCTGAAGGCCGATGTCATCATCGCTTCCGACACGAGCATGGTTACGGCCGATATTCCGGCCGTGACGGTGGGCTTGCGCGGTTTGAGCTATGTGGAAGTCAAGGTGACGGGGCCGAACAAAGACCTGCACTCCGGTTTGTTCGGCGGGGCCGTGGCCAATCCGGCCACCGTGTTGGCGCGTCTCGTGGCCGACTTGATAGACGATAACGGCCATATCACGATTCCGGGCTTTTACGACGATGTGTTGGAAGTGTCGGCCGAAGAACGCGCGGCTATGGCCGAGGCGCCGTTCAATCTCGAAAATTACCAAAAAGCCTTGGATATTGCCGAAGTGAGCGGCGAAGCCGGCTATACGACCTTGGAACGCACGGGCATCCGGCCTTCGTTGGATGTGAACGGCATCTGGGGCGGCTATACGGGCGAAGGATCCAAAACCGTTTTGCCTTCCACGGCACACGCCAAGATTTCGATGCGGCTCGTGCCGAATCAGGATTGGCGCAAAATCGCCGACTTGATAGCGAAGCATTTGCAGGCTAAGGCCCCCAAGAGCGTCAAAGTGGAGGTCGAGATTCTGCACGGCGGCCAGGCTTATGGTTGCCCGCTGTCGTTGCCAGCCTATCAGGCCGCCGAGAAAGCCTATCAGGAAGTCTATGGCCGCAAGCCCGTACCCACACGCAGCGGCGGCAGTATTCCCATCGTGGCGGCTTTCGAGCGCGTCTTGGGATTGAAAACGCTGTTGATGGGCTTCGGACTGGAGCAGGACGCCATCCATTCGCCCAATGAAAACTTTGAATTGCGCCGTCTGTTCCAAGGCATGGAAGCCGTGGTGGCCTTTTACAAACATTACGCCTCGATGCGCTAAGACGCGAACCGCAGGCCAATCGGGACCTTGCGTAACGTTAGACGAAACACGATACGACGATGGGGGTGGTGATCCGACAGAGCGTGAAAGGCGCGGTGGCGACCTATGCGGGAGCTTTTATAGGCTTTCTGAACACGCTGTTCATCGCCACCCATTTCCTGACACCCGAGGAAATCGGCCTGCAGCGGATTCTGATTGAAGCCGCCACGCTTATGGCCGGCCTTTCCCAATTGGGTGTCAATCAGGTCGGCGTCCGGTTCTTTCCCTACTTCAAGACAGAAGACAACCGCCATAAGGGTTTCTTTCATTACCTTTGTCTGTTGCCGGTCGGCGGCATCGCGTTCTTCGGCTTCCTGTATTTCCTGTTGCAGCAGCCGATAGACCGTTATTTCGCGGCGGAATCGCCTTTGTTTACCGACTATTATTTTTGGGTATTTCCGCTGACCGTATTCATCGTCTATCTGACGGTCTTCGAGACTTACGGCAATGTGCTTATGCGCATTACCATACCCAAATTGGTGCGGGAGGTCGGGCTGAGGGTCTTTACGGCCGCGGCCATCGTGGTCTATGGCTTGGGGTATGTCAATCTGAACGGTTTTGTCGTAATGCTGACATTGGCATACGCGGCGGCCTGTGTCGTGGATTTGCTTTATGCGTTGTGGCTCTGTCCGCCGCGGGGCGGCCTGCATCCTTCGATCGATATTCCGCGTCCCTTGCGGCGCGATATAGCGTCCTATTCGTTTTTTCTGATGTTGGGAAGTTTGGCCAATCTGTTGATTTTGCGTATGGATGTGTTTATGGTCAGTGCCAAAATGGGTTTGGAGTTTACGGCCATCTACAGCATCGCCTATTATATGGCTGTCATCATCGAGATGCCTTCCCGTTCCACCGGTACCATGGCCATGCCGCTTATCGCCGAGGCTTATAAGCAAGGCGATCGCGTCAAGTTGTCGGATTTGTACCGCAAGGTCGCGCTCAACCAATTCGTTGTCGCGCTCCTTGTGTTTCTTGTGTTGTGGCTCAACATACGGAATGTCTATGCCGTCATGCCCAACGGTGCTTATTACGCACAGGGTATGGGCGTCGTTTTGCTGATAGCGTTGGCCAAGGTTATAGAGAGCGTGAGTATGACCGGCGGTTATATGTTGAATTATTCGCCTTATTACCGCTATTCGTTACCTTTCATTTTCCTGCTGGGGGGCTTGACGGTCGCGACGAATATCTGGCTGATTCCGCGCATGGGCGTCAACGGTGCGGCTTTGGCCACATTGATAACGGTCTTGGTCTATGCTGTCGCGATATTGCTTTTCGTCGGCTGGAAGATAAAGATTCATCCGTTCTCTTTCGGTATGTTGAAAGCGGTGGCGGTTGTAGGTCTGTGTTGCGGCTTGCATGCGCTTTGGCCGCCTGCGGGGCATCCGATTGTGGACGCTTGCGTGCGTACGGCGGTACTCGGAGGTTTGGCGTTGTGGGCCGTCTATAAACTCAAAGTGTCGGCAGAGTTCAACAGCCTGTTGGAAGAGGGCCTCAGACGGATCGGACATAAGAATAAATAATATATAAATATAATATATGGATATTACGGTTGCCATTCCGGTTTACAATGCGGATATATATATAGTAAGTGCGTTGCGTTCCGTTTTGGAACAGGATTTCGGCGGAGATTACGAGATTATCGTCGTGGATGATCATGGTACGGATCATAGCATGGATGAGGTACGCGCATTGCAAAGAGCGCATTCGCGCGGGCATCTTATCCGTGTAATTCGGCCGGAGCGCAATGTGGGGCAAGCCAAAGGCCGAGAAATGGCCTTACAGGCTGCGCAAGGCCGTTGTTTTTATATGATGGATGCCGACGATTTGATTCTGCCGCATACGTTGTCCTTCCTATATAACTTACAGGAAACGCATAATGCGGATTTTGTGGCGGCTTCCTGCGCATGGGGCGAGGATGCGGCCCAGCGGATGGTGTTTGATAACGTCACGCTTAAAGATAATCGCTCTATTCAGTATTATAATGCCCGATACGCCTCGTGGTGCTGTATTTGGAATATCTTGTATAAGACAGATTTTCTTAAACAATGCGGTTTCGTCATTGACGATAGGAATATGACAGGGGTGGATGATATCTATTTGCGTTTGCAGGTTATGGAGAAGGCACGGTATGCGGTTTTTTGTTCCGAAATTACCTATCTGTACCGTTGGAATACTTCGTCTGAATCCACGCAGTTGATGTATAAGCGGCGATGGGAAGAATTGTTGGAAGACGGCATTCGGTTTCATGAGGTATATATGCGTCCGACTGCTTGGCCTAAGGAAACGGACGGGAAAGGCGTTGTCTGTCAGGGATTGAAGGTAAAGCGGGCGGCGTGGCATGCCATGGCGTTATGCGGTCGGTTGCTGTGTGCCAAGGACGGTGTATTGGATGCCGGGGCACGTCGGTATTTGAGACGTCTATTGGTTTTCCCGATACCGGGCAATTGGGTACAGACGATAGGGCGGATTATCCGTTTGGATGATTATCGTTTGAAGGTATTGGCGGTATATGGGCTATATTGTTTGCCGACGGGTCTGAAAACCCGTTACGCCTATCGGTATGGTCGGAAAATGTATGGAGCGATCGCGTCGTCCGATGGAAACCGGGCGGATTGGGAAAGCCGGATGACGGCATTTTATATGCAAGGAAGAACTTCTCGATGATTTCAGAGCGTTTAGAATAACTTTAAGATATACCGCAGCAAACGTTTGTAAGAAAAGAATGTCCGTTTGACCGCTTTCCGGTCTAAGCGGGCATTGCGCATGATATGGCGGGGATGTTGTAGCGGAAACGGCATCTGTTCCGTGTTATATATATGGCGTAAACGCTTTTTCGTATGGGTGGCGTTCGGGTCGCCTATCCCGATATTTTCGACCATATTGACGGTCGGATAGACCGATAGTTGATGCTGTAGGCGTAAGGAAAAATAATAGAGGGCGTCCCAGGTATTTAAGCCGTTTCTGTCATAGATCGTATCAGGAATGAAAGAAGAGAAATAAATCTCTTCCCATTTATTGCAGAAAAGCGAGGCGCGTTGGGCTTTTTCCTGTTCCCAAAACGGAAAATTCAAGTCGAAGTTTTGCCAAACCCGTCGCCAGGTCGCCCAGCCCCAAATATGGGTGACGGAACAGAAATCGTAACTCAAGCCTTGGGGTACAAGCCCCGGTACCTGTATATTGCCGCCGATATGACCGATGCGCGGGTCGTCTTTGTATCGGA
>CAMWSI010000080.1 GCA_947176875.1 uncultured Bacteroidales bacterium | reverse complement strand
GTTGGACGCTTTCACTGCGAATGCCAGCGCTTTGGTTGAAAAATGTAACAAAGCCGCCGGCGCCCGTGCCCGCAAGGCTTCTTTGGAATTGACCAAATTGTTCAAAGAATTCCGTAGCACCAGCATCGCCGACAGCAAGAAATAATTGTCGTCCCAAAAGATGCTTGAAAAGCGGCGACCCAAGAGGGTTTCGCCGCTTTTTTTATACTGTCCCTGAATTGCCGGACAGACATGGTGCAAAGCCGCCCTACGGCCCTGGCACGCTCCTTGTTAAAATACCCGATTTGCACTAAATTTGCAGTATAGCTTATTCTGATGAACATCTGCAACGCGATAGGAAAACTTTGCAACCTGAACCGTACAATTGTTTTTTTCATCCGGTTCGGGTTGATTGCGGGACTCGGCCTGACGGTTTCGGCCTGTCGCAGTCCTGAAGAGCGTTGCCTTGACAGTTTACGGAACGCCGTCTATCGAGGGGATTTCGAAAACGGATTGGCGGCGGCCGACCGATTCTACGAAAAACATGCCGTCGAAAAAGCACATCCATCGGAAGAGGCCATGGCCTTACGTTGGGAAATCAGCGCCTATACCCGTCTCTGCCTCCTGATGACGGACAATCTGAACCGTCGGTTTCTGGCCTATTATCCGGTACGGGAAATGGGCGTGATGTTCCCCGCGCCGTTACCCCTCGTGGACCGACACTGTTACGCTTACGCCCGCCTCTATCATGAGATGGGGCTCTACGGTCCCGCCCTGCCGATCGTGCTATGGCATGCGGAAGACCGGGGCTGGACCCGGGAAACCGTGAACCTGCTGTTCGACATCTATATGCGGACACGCCAATACCGGATAGCGCAAACCTATCTGCAGGCGTTCCGTCAAAACGGCAAGACACGACGCTGGTGTGATCCGTGGTACAAAATCGTGACGGACAGTTGCATGAAAGCGGCGACCCGACCCGATACACCCGACGGAACACGGCCACAGCCATTGACAGACCCGGAACTTGCCGGTCCGCTTCCGGACGAAACGTTCATGGACGGTTATGTGAAAGCCGTTTTCCGCCATGCCATGGAAAATCCGGATCCGCACGGAGCGTTCTGCCCGAATCCCCGCCTGACCGATTACTACACGTTGCTTTGCCTGCTGGAAAAAGATCTGGCCCAAGTGCCGGTCCTGCTCGCGACCTACCGGCGGCAAGGAAGACCGATACCGGACTATCTGCAGGAAGCCGCGCTGATTTACGCTTCGGACGCGTCCCATGCGGAAGCGCTGGAAGCGGCGGGCCTGACGCGCGAGGCGTTGCGGTTGTCGCCGGCCATGGAGCAACGCGTGGCCAAAGTGCTCCAAGACTTCGAAATGCTGAAGCTGGGCGCGTTGCCGTTTGAAACCATGACACGACGCCATGCGGCCACTTATACGTATCACTTTTTACTCGGACAGATACAATGAAACGCCTGACACTATCCTGCTTTCTGACAGCTTGCCTGATAGGTCTATCGGGCGTGTTGTTCCCGACCGCCTGCTCGCGGAAACCGCAGGCGGCATGGCCGGCGGCGACAGCCGGCGGCGCGCCGGTCTTTCCGGATTACACCGCGGACGACATCGTGATTCCCGTCAATATCGCGCCGCTCAACTTCATCGTTTCGGACATCCGGTTGCCGCAGGCCGCGACGGTACGGTTGCAGGCATTCGGGGCGGGTACGCCGGAGGGAGGCGCGCCAGCCGACGCCCTGGACGTGAAGTTACGGAAAAAAGACGGTTTCCTTCAATGCGTGTTCCCGCTTGAAGAATGGCATCGTTGCCTGCAAAAGGCGGCGGGCGGCCACGTAAGCCTCGGTTTCTACGACCGGCAGGGCCGTCCCGTCGGCTACAGCGACACTCTGCTACCCGAAGCCGCCGATTCCGCGTTCAGCATCCGCTGGCAGGTGTCGGCCTATCCCATCGACCCTTATCTGATTTACCGGCTCAGCGCTTATGACGAGAATCCGTGCAAATATCTGGAAGCCGAGGAACGTTGTACGGAGAATTTCGACAAACGCCTGCTGATGGACAACCGTCTCACGGACGGTCAATGTTTCAATTGCCACGCTTCGGCCCAAAACGATGCGGCCTGCATGAGCATACACTTACGCGGCGGCTCGGGCGGAACCCTGCTGTTCGCCGACGGCGCCTTTCGAAAAATCAACCTGCCGGACGGCTTTCCCGGTTTGCGGCTGGCCTATCCGGCCTGGCATCCCTCGCAACGCTACATCGCGTTTTCTTCCGCGCGCATACAGGTCTTTCCACATACCAATGTCTATAAAACCCAAGACCTGATCGCCGATACGCTGGGACGCCTACTCGTTTACGATTTGGAACGCAACCGGTTGTTACCCGCCCCCGGCGATGAAACCGCCGCGGCGGAACACAACGCCCGCTATGAAATTTCTTTCCCCGTCTGGGCACCGGACGGACAACGCGTTTATTTCTGCCGGGCCGATAAAATACGTTTCGACGATACGCTTTCCCTGGTGGAGAATCTGAGACGCTTCCGCTACCATATCGCCGCCATGGACTTCGATACGGCCGCCCGTACGTTTTCGGCTCCCTATACCGTATGCGCGGACAGCACCGGCAGTCTGAGCCTGCCGGCCATCGATCCGAGCGGACGGTATCTCGTCGCGACACGGTTGCCCATGGGATCTTTCCCGTCGCAGAACGGCGGCGAACTGGTATTGATGGATTTGAGCCGGCGCGACAGCGCGACCGGCGGCTTGTGTCCTTTGGCGGACATTCCGGCCCTCTCGTCTCCGGACGGCGATAAGTCGCATCAGTTCAGTAGCAACGGCCGCTGGATGGTCTTCGGCAGCAAACGGATCAACGGAAGCGTGGCCGCCATATATATCAGCCATTTCGACCGGAACGGCCGTTTCCACGCGCCTTTCGTCCTGCCGCAGGCAACGGGCGATTTTTATACGAAACAACTGCGTACGTTTTTATTTCCGGTCCTGAACCGCGAAGCGGCGCCCTTTACTTTGGCAGAATGGGCCGAAGCCGCACGAGGTCATGCGGAACCGATAGACATGCGCCATTTCGCCGCCGATTATGAAAGAGACGGACGGCAAGCAAACGCAGGACATTAGACAAGCCGGATACGCGAAGGCTATCGCGACGGGAAACCGGACGCCGCGGAATCATGAACGCCTTTACGTACTGCTAAAGAACAACCGAAACATGAAACGATATTACGAATTGGCGGCCTTTTTACTATGTACGGCCGTCGCGACCGTCTTCATCGCCTGCTTCGAGGCGCATTTCGCCAACGAAGAAGGGAAATACCTGTTCGTCTATACGGCCGACCTGCTCAAACGGTTCTGGCCGTTCGGGGAATGGCACTATCCGGGCGCGCCGGTAAACGGTAACGGCGCCTTGTTCCTGCACGTGTTTTTCTCACAGTTTTACTATCATGCGGCCGGTATCTATGCCGTCTTGCTACCGGCTTTCGGATTGTGGCTGTTCGGCTGGTACCGCTACGGACGGCGCACAGGCCTATCGGCTGTATGGCGCGGCGCGATGGTCTATCCGCTCGCAACCGCCCTGTTCCTGTTCGCGACCGTCAGTCCGAAATTTCCGCCCGGCCTGCATTGGGGACTGCTTACCGCCCTCTGGCTCTGCGTATGGAGCGGCGGACGGGACGGACGCACCCGCATGTGGCGCGTCTGGCTCGGCGGGACAGCCGTCATCATGAGCATGGGGTTCTTCCCGTTCCTGTTCTTTATCGCAGGCTACTGCGGTCTGTATTGGACAAGGCCTGCCGCAAACGGCCGTTC
Source organism: uncultured Bacteroidales bacterium (assembly GCA_947176875.1). Classification (GTDB taxonomy): domain Bacteria; phylum Bacteroidota; class Bacteroidia; order Bacteroidales; family P3; genus CAMXAS01. The sequence continues at coordinate 1,444 of CAMWSI010000080.1, read as the reverse complement.
CGGCAATCCGGTCGCCACACCGCGCACCGGCCGCCTGTTGCGGTTCGGCATCCTTTGTCTGTATTGGCTGACGCTCCCTTTCATTTGGACCGCCATCAGCCGGCAACCGCTACCCAAGGCATGCGATGCGTACGCCATCCTCAACTGGCATCAGAACGGCATATCCAAAGACTGGAAACTTTATCTGAGTTATCAAAAAACCTGGCGGGCCTTACGGCGGGGCGATTATCGGGAAGCCTTGAAACAGGCCGACCGCTATTGGTTTTCCGGCCGTGCCCCTTACCGGCCCGATCTCAGTCCGGGCGAACAGTATTTCCGCCGCCATCTGGCCGAAGCCACAAAACTGGCATTGCTCATGAGCGGCGAACTCAACAACCGTTTCCTCATGTACGGCACGTTGCCGGAAATGGCCTCCCTTTTCCATTGCCCGACGCCGATGGTATCTTACTACGACCCGATCTACCAACAGTTTTATTGGGAAACGGGCGCCCTTACGGCCGCAGCGTTCGAGGGGGTGAATATCATCGAGCGGGACGGCCTGCGCGCCGACGTCCTCCCGACGCTCGCGCTCACGCAAGTCTGCCTGAATCAATACGGATTAGCCGACAAATACCTCTATCTGCTTCGCCACACGCTGTTTTACCGCTCGTGGGCGGAAAGCATCATGGCTTTGAACCGACCCGACGCGACCGATACCGCGGCGGATACGACACGCCTTCATGCGGACACCGACCCGACCGCCGCGCTCATCCGGCACAAACGCGACGAAATCAGTCCTGTTCCGCCCGACGTCAGCGGCAAGAATCCACGGGCCGAAATGGCCCATCTTTTGGCCACGCATCCGCATAACTTCCATGTGGCGGAATACCTGCTCATGCAACATCTGTTAGACAAAAACCTGCCGGCCGCCTACGAGGTATTGAAACTCTACCGCCGCTTAGGATACGGATACCGGGAACTGCCGATTTACGCACAGGAGGCCATGCTGCTCTACATGGAATACGGACTCCATCAGACAGCCTTCACCATTGTGGAAGAAGGCATGAAAGGCCTGGAGGACTTCCGTTTCAATCCGGCCGTCATCAAGCGGTTCGAAAACTTCCTGCAGGAAAAATGGAATTTCGAAACCGGACGGCTCCGCCCTGAAGCGTTTTTCGAAAAATACGAAAACAGTTACGCCTTTTTCTACCTGTACCTAAAGAATATAGATCCCGTCACCGAGAGGGCGGACCAGAGCGGGGGAACGGAACCCCTGGTACATTGACGCAGGGGCTTCGCCCGCCGATTGACGTCTTGATGGATGAAAAATAAAAGCCTACCCGATATGAAACGACCCGACATAACCTCATTCGCCCCGTTAAAATACACGTTTTACGGATTATTGCTATGCACCCTGCTGACCGGTTGCCGCCATAACGCTCCGGCTATCCCCACTGCCGGAAAC
>CAMWSI010000079.1 GCA_947176875.1 uncultured Bacteroidales bacterium | reverse complement strand
ATCTAACCGTCTACGAATCTCACCAGTTGATACAGCGGGCTGATCAGGGCAGCCTAGCCGCTACCGTATGGAATCCGGTGATGGAACCCAGTACGGCTTTCCCGTTGAATCTGAGCGGCCTGTCGAATCCCATGCCGGCGGCCGGTTATCCCGATACGTGGACATGGAAGAACGCCACACACGGTTATTCGCTCCGGGCCATCGTGTCGAACGGTGCGTGTACGCCGGCCGTGACGAGCATGAAGATTCAGATTTACGATACGATAGCGGTATCGCTCAATCCGGTCGATTGTCCGGTACTGGTGGATGAAGACGGTTATCCGACAGAAAATGTTAAATTTACGGCCAAAGCCGTGACGGCGGGCTTGAAATATGTGAACGGTTCGGCCTTGACGCCTTGGCCCGACGCGCAATTGGTTTATCAGTGGCGTGTCAGCTTCGACGACGGGGCGACTTGGCGCAATGTGGAAGGTGCCGTAGAGAATGCGGGGACGGCTTCGGTTACCGTCAAGCCTGATTATTTCAAAGCGGTTGTGAACGGTGGCCTGATAGCGGAATCGTCGCTTAACAAGATACGTTTCCGTTGTCTGGTAACGACCCCTACGGGTTCCGCCTGTAAGCATGACGTGCGTACGACGGCGGCCGGTTTTGTGCCGCAGACCACACTCCATGCCGGGACGGTCGAATCCGAAGGAACGGCCTCGGGTTGTTTCTACTACGGCGATACGATGGTACTGTTCCATGACGGTGCCGTCGGACACGGTGATATCGTCCATTACTGGATGATAAACAAGGTGGGTTCCGGCAGCCATCATACCGATAACCTTGAGTCGTTGGACGACGCCGGCATCAAGTACCGTTACGGTACGGATGCCGCCGGCAACGAAGACCGCCGTCGGATTTATATCAGTACTTCCGAGAAGCCCATGACGTATTGGGCAGGCAAGGTAATCCACGTGTTTGTGACCGACGACAAGCATACGTCGGCGGATTGGTTCGATACAAACGGCGATGCCGTCGAGAGTCTGTTCGCGGAATGGGATGTCTGTCTGAGAAATAAACCCGTCTGGACGATGGCGAACGATACGGTTTGCGATACGGATGAATCGGCGGTGTTTACGATGGAACCGGGTACGGATTTGAGCGGCGTGACGATTACGACGATGCTTTTCGATGTACGGCCCGTGGGTAAGATCCGGACGCCGGATATCGTGAGCAAGAAAGAGTCGGGTTCCAAATGGACGGGGTCCTGTTCGTATGACGACAATGCCGCACCGGCTAAAACCTGGGTACTTGATGCGGAACTGGACCAGCCTACGGCGCGCACGCTGACGCTTAAACACAGAGCGGCGGATCAGCGTTTCCACGAATTGTACGACTCCATGGAGGTAAGGGCGGTCGTGGGGACCGATTGCAGCCGCCAATTGGATACGGTATTCGCTCTGTTGCGTATCGATAGGGGTGTGAAGACGATAACGCCGGTTAAAACGGAGTTGGCCGTTTGCGAGGGCGGTACGGTCGATCTGGAGGCGGCTATCGAACGTTTCTCGACCACGATACCGTCCGAAATTTCCTGGAAATGGCAACGGCGCGGCACATCCGGCGACGCTTCGACCGATACGGATGCCGGCGAGGCCAATAAGTTTACGGGCAAGACGACCCAGGGCGTTCCCGATCCGGTCAAACTGACGCTCAATCCGGTCGCGCCGAAAGATTCAGGTATTTGGGTTCTGAAAACGGAAACGGCCTGCGGTGTGGCCAAAGAGCAGGAATTCAACCTGAAAGTCGATGTCAAACCGACTTGGCAAAATGACCTGACGGTGGCCGACAATGACATTTGTGCCGGTAAGTCGGCCTTGGCGTTGGCGGCGACATTGAATGTGAATTGGCAACCCGACATCCAATGGGAACGTTCCCAAACGGGTGTGGTCGGCTCGTGGACGAAACTGGTGGCCGACGGCACGATGACGGTGAAGGCCGATTACACGCCGGGTCAGGCCGCCTTGTCGTTGGGTATAGATCCGACCTATCAGAGCGACAGCGGTTATTACCGTATTGCGGTAACGGCGCCTGTAGGTTCGGCTTGTGCGGGCGATACCTTGTACAGCGCGATAAAGTACGTCCATATCGACACGACGCCGCAGATTACGCTCAGCCGAGAGAAGTGGGAATTGTCTTCGGGTACGGTTTCGTCGGCCTTGACCGCGACCGTAAGCAATCCCAAGCCGGAGGAAGGCTCCGGTGCCTCTTGCGAGCAGAAACCGGCCCAGTGGCGCGTACTCTATGCCGACAATCTGGCCGACGGTGCGGCCTACAACGAGTCGGTGTCTTTGGAAGACTTTAAGAAGACGGCCGAGGGTCAGGCTTTTGTAAATAACATAACGCCTACCGAAAAAGGTGACGGTAGCGGCTATACGCTGACGTTGAGCGATGTGCCTTTGGCTTTGGACGGTATCTCGGTATTCCTGAGGGTGGAGAACTGTTGCGGCGTAACGAATTCCGACACGGTGTTGATCCGTGTACAGGACGCGTTGGCTTTGGACGCCACCCAAAACGATACGGTCTGCGAAGGTACGGCCGCGCATCTGAAAGCTACGGCCAACATGAATATCGACGACGCGTCCAAACGGGCGTGGGAGTACACGACCGGTGCGGATGACGATAATTGGCAACCGGTGCCGATGACGGCATGGAACGCGACGGAAGACATGAACAACAGTGTGGCGGTGCTGACGATTCCGAACGTGCCTTACAGCATGGACGGCTACCGTTTCCGTTTCAAGGTGACCGAAGGCGGTGTCAAGTACAGCGATCCGGCCGGCACACTCGTCGTAAGGCCGGTCGATAACCTGCACGTGCTCGTGACGGCCGACCCGAACCCGGCCTCCGACTACCCGGGTATCAATATGACCAATCTGAACGCTTTGGTTTATGTGGGCGATGTGCCGAAAGAAGACGGTTCGTTGCCTGACAATGCCAAGATACTGACGGATGAGGAATTGACGAAGTACGGTTATACGGTGTTCGACTGGTATCAGATTGCGCCCGGCAAGCCGTCGGATCCGTCGCAATTGACCGTGAACCTGCCTAATTCCGGTATATTTGAAACGACTGGGGAAATACATGGCAAGGTCTATGAGTTGCAGACGCTGTCTTACGCCGATCATGACTCTACACGCTATTTCACGATCTTGCGGAGCGATTGTTTCGAGGCCGCCGACCACGCGAACCAGCAGGATGGCGGCAAATACGAGGGGCTTTATTCCGATACCGCGGTCTTGCGTATTTATGAAGACTTGTTGTTGGAATGGCATGCCGACTATATGTACACGGAGGATACTTTACCTTACGGTACGTTGGCCACGGATTTGGATACGATGTTCCTGCCGACCGACGAGGTGATCGGGGTTGATCTGGAAACCGAGGATCCGTCCGCCAAACACCAGATTTCGTCGGCTTATTACCTGAAATGCGGATCGGATGACGCCTATACGCTTCTGAATGTGGAATTGCGCAAGGGTGTTCAGTCGGAAGTAGAGGCCTTGGTGATAGCGACACGTCAGTGGCATTATAGAAAGAGTCCCGACGACGAGTGGCATGCCATCGCGGCGGATAAACTTTACGGCGGCGACGAAGATCCTGACTTCGGTGAAATATTCGATATGAAGCCTTCGAGACGTGAGTTGGAGATTATTGGCCTATCTTACGCCATGAATGGCTGGCAGTTTCGTTCTGTCGCTCTGGCCGACTCGACCGACAAGGATGCGGAAGGTCATGCGATATACCGTTACCGGGATACCACGCCTATCCTGACGCTCGTGGTTTCCGAACCGTTGCCGGAGGATCTCGCCTTCGTACCCGACAGCAGGGACGACGAGCCCTGCCGCGGTCACGACTATAAATTTGAACTTAACACCACCCACGAGTCGTATCGTTACGAATGGAAAATCAAACGTCCGGGCGATGCAGACTACATGGCGGTGGACAGTCTGAAAGGCAAGTCCGCGTTCTTCTATGGTCCGGCTACGCCGGCGGAGGACGGCACGATGATACGCGCCATAGTCAGCAACTATTGCGGTAAAGATTCGGTGGAAGCGGAACTGCGTGTGATGACGGTGGATATTTCGCCCGATACGCTCAACCTCTGTGCCGATGAGACTTATGAACTGACGGCCACGCCGCATAACGCGGGCGGGAATCCGACTTATACTTGGCTGGTGGACGGTACGGAGGTACCCGGTGCGACGGGCGCGACTTTCGTATTCGATCCGGCCACGGCACCGGCGCGCGAAGACGGCAAGCATGCCGTGGATGTCCGTGTGACGGCCTCTGAGGAATTGACTTTCGTCAATCCGATGGCCTGCAACTCGGCGCTCGTTACGGTGCGTCCGTTGCCTTCGAACGGTCAATTGAACCTCAAGGCGGAACCATCGACGGTAACGATTGTCGATAGCGCGACGCTCAGCATTTCCAATTTGGAACCTAATTGCACGGTGGTTTGGAGTCCGGCCGAATGGCTGTACGACCCGACGGAGGCTGAAACCTCCACGCGTCCGATTCCGCAAAGCGGCTCGCATTGGTTCTATGCCACGGTAACGAACGAATACGGCTGTACGGTAACCGACTCGGTGGAACTGACGGTAAGTAGCAGCTTCACGCTCGATTCTACGGGCGCGGTGGTTGTGGTGCCGCCGCTCCTGCCTTGGCTGGACGCCGATGGCAACGAAACGGCCGACACAACCCTGCAAATCGTGGTTGTCGGCGATACGTTGCGCATTACGGCTTGCGAAAACAGCATCGCGTTCGTCACGCTGTTCTCTTCCGGCGGCGATCCGACTCTGGTGTATGAATGGGAGGGCGTTGAACCGCTCACGGCCGAGGAACTGGCGGCCTACGGCTATGCCGAGCCTCTGCCCGATTCGGTGTTCGCGCTGTTCCTCGACGGTGAGATCACGGAGTTCGGTTGCACGATAACCGAACGCGACGGCGAGGGACTGACGGTACACGCGCAGATATATGTGGCTTACTACAACACGCAGCACGTGGCGTTGGAGGCTATACCGCACATGCGTCACAACCGTTATTACGAAAACCAGGTCGTTTTCTTTACGGCGCATCCGAACCGCTTCTCGTGGTATCATTTCTACGATTACAATCCGGCGGACGACGGAAACGAAGTGCCTTCGCAACACAGCGGCAAGAACCTCTACAAGACGGATTATATCTATACGGAGGGTGCGGACCGCACGGTGTATGTCTCGGTGGC
>CAMWSI010000078.1 GCA_947176875.1 uncultured Bacteroidales bacterium | reverse complement strand
GCCTTATAGTAATCGCCACTACGGGCATAAGCACACACGTAATAAGTCTTACCTTCCTGCAAATTCCGCATTTCCGCCATATAGACACCTTCCCCGACTTCGACGCCCGGTACCCTTTCCGCCGTTCCATTGTCCAAGGTCGGATGAGGCAAAAAACCATACAGAAAACCGACTTCCGTATAGACAGGATTTCCAGGACTTGAAATTTCCACAAAAAAGGTTGTCCTTTCATCCAGCGTATCCCTTACGGTAGTTTCCATTTCCGGCAAAACTGGTGTAAAATCAACTTCCACTTCCGACCCGTAAACCACTTCGTCTTCCTGTACGGCATAAGCCTTCACGTAATATTTCTTTCCTATTTCAAGCCCCCTCAATCGGGCTGAATAAAATCCCGTACCATAACCTTCTACGGGTATATCCACCGCATCCCCCAGAATAGGATTCTTGACCTCATCGTACACAAAGCCCCGTTTGGTATAGCGCGGATAACCCTCTTGCGTGATTCGGGCTTTGACAGTTACCGTTCCCTGAGTGTAATCTTTATCCGTCGGTTCTTCCGTATAAATTTCAGTGCATGCCTTTTGGGCATAAAACGTTTCTTCGCCTATACTATATACAGTATCCAACTGGCCTATAGCATACGAACGGACATAATATTTTTGCTTGGCTTGCAATTCCATCGCCGTTGCCTCAAACAAACTATCGGAGGCTTCCGACACCGCCAATTTGACGATTGTATTTTCCAAGGTCGGCATGGATGACGAGCCATAGACAAAACCTTTTTCCTTATATGCAGGTTCGCCTTTGTGGATGACTTTCCCCTGAAAGACCGCCGAAGCCCCCTCCAACTTTGTTACAGGAAACACTTTAACCTCAGGCGATTTATAATATCCCATAGCTATAACCGTCAATTGCTTACTGCCTTCTTCCGATATGATTTGAAGTACGGTCTTATTCACGCCCGCGCTTATTTTCTTACGGTCTATATTGACTATCACTGGTTTTGACTCTCCCGGCCTCAAACTTCCATTGCCCGGATTTATAGATGAAATCCATTGGGCCGGTTTGGTTATTGACCAATACAAATTTTTAGGCGAATCGTTGAATATGCTGAATAAACGCGCATTATCTTCTTTATCTGAGCCAAAATACAAAGTATCTATAACCTTTCCCTTATCATCGACGATACGCAACAAAGGCGGTAATTTCGTTATCGCCCAATCCAAGTTCGTACAGGAATTACCCTGCTGGGATTGGGGCCTTATCAATACCGTGCTCGAAAATACCGTATCGATATAGCCAGATTTATACACCCTGAATTTATAGGTATCCGGAACTATATTTTCTATCGTATAACCACCCCCTTGATTTATCAAACCACTATAGACCACTTCGCCCTTTTCTTTTGAAATCAATTGGACATAGGCCCCTATAACACTTTCCGTATTATAGAAAGTTATCTTTCCGGTAATGCATCCATAATCCGGCGCAAGTTCCTTGTCTTTCTTTTTTATCACATATTCATCGTCACAGGACCATATAAACAATGCCCCGCACACGAATAATGCAATACTTTTAATCGTTTTCATTGTTTATCGTTTTACTTTACAACCGCTTTAATCTGAAACCGACCGACACCGTTTTATACTCTTCCAACGTGACGTTCGTAAAATCGTCCTTGTAATCGCCGCCGCGCTCATGCACCCACAACTGGTAGGTTCCCGTTTCCGTAAGGCCGGTAAACTCATAGCGGCCGCCGCCCTTGCTTTCGCAGGTATAACTGTCCCGGCCCGTCCGGTTGTTGCGCAGCGACAGACGAACCTCATCGGCCGGCTCACCGCTTTCATCCACCACCGTTACCTGCAGGACGTATTGAAACGGCACCTCTTCCTTGCAGGACACGGACACCGCCAGCAACATAAACGGCAACAGTAAGCCCCAACCCTGCATTTTTCTGATAACCATTCCTTTTCTCCGCATCGCTTCTAAAATTTCACGGTCACCGAGGCCTGGACGTTGCCCTGACGGTCCATCCAAACACCCGGCACTATCTTCACGTCGTTCCTGACCTGCACGGCCAGTATATTGGCGGAAAGCGAGACCACAGCCAGCGCGATACAGCCACCCATCAGCCCGCTGTACAGCCGATAGTCGCGGTAATACCGCTCGTGTTCGCGGCGCGTCGGCGCCGTATTGCCTTCGTGAAGGCGGTAGTTCCGCGCCGCCCCTACCCCCAGGCCGATGCTTCCGCCCACGGCGGCAAGCCCTATGCTGTTGAACGTCCAACGCCAGGCTTTTTTCTCCATCCGCCATGACTTGATGAAGTACGGATGCACCAAATGGCTGTTGTCGGTAAAAAGCAAAGTATCCGTCCGCCAATACGTTTCCGTGACCGTATCGGTCCGGACGGCAACGTCGTACGTTCCCGCCAACATAACTGTATCCTGAATTATAGGATAATCATCTTCTATTGGTGCGGCCGCCTTTTCCAAAAACGATTCTCCGACGAAACTTTGTAAGGTAAATTTTTCCTCCTCGGAATGTTGTTTCGATTGTTTCTTCCCAATATCACAATTGTTATTTCCGTCCTGTTTCACGCGTATCATTTGTAAACATCCATCTTGCGCATAACGGGTCTTGCATTTCGTACATCCGATGAAACATCTTTTCAAACTGTCCAACGCCTGTTTATGGTTACCTGCCTTACAAAGTGAATCAGCCACTATACATTTCGGCCAATACTTGTTATAATGCTGTGCATCAACACGATACAAAGACAGCATCATCACTAAAAACAACAATTTCCCACAACATTTCATACTTATTTCATCTCAACTCCCGCAAATATTCCTGTGCAACACTGCCTTCGCACGGAACACCTTCCCGTTCTTGCATGGCACATAATTCCCTGAAATACCAAAAACAGGATGAATCCGGTGCCATGCCCCATGCCCGCAAGGAATCGTTCAGACCGTTATTCTCCCAAACAGCCTTGTCGTACCATTCCATATCCAGATACTTGTCTATGTTGTCCCTCGCATGATCAATCTGCGCCTGACGGTTCATCTGCATCGAGATGGCCGAGGTTTCGGCATGAATGCGCTCCGTCTGGACGTACACCTTGACCGACACGAACACGCCGGCCAAACCGACCAGCAGGCCCGTCAGACAACCGACACCGTTCCACCAGGATTTTTCTAAAAATGGGTTTTGTTTCTTCTCCATAGCGTTAAACCTTTTGTTCCAACGGGCTGGTCGACGGGCGATGGCTGGCGGCAGGTTGCCAACGACCGTATTCCGCCGGCCGCTTTCCTTAAAGCCTTTTGTCACACAAATCGGACGGAAGTCCGTCCGATTTTGGCCGCTAAAGTAATATATATCGGATTTCCAAGTTTCTGAAAAACAAGTTTTCAACCATCCGCCAAAGCGGCAGGTTTGACGCGGGGAGCGGATGGGTCGGGAAACGGGGACGGCCGTCGGCGTTCCCGAAGGAACCTCCGCGGGCGGCGGGCCATGCGGGAGAGCCCCTTACGGGAAGCGGAAACGGGGGCGGCCCCGCGCGGCGGCCGCGTTCAAAACGCAACTTTTTTTTCATATAAAATCCAAGTTCGATCGTATAGATAAACGGGGAAACTGGTAATACGCGGGGCCAAGCCCCGCCCCTGAATGGAAATAACATTGTCATCTGTTTTCAAGTTCGGACGTATATTATAATATGGAAGAAGAATTGTTTTACACGCTGGCCTTGACGTTCGTACCGAACTTAGGGACGAAACGGCAGCACGACGTCCTCAAACGCTTCGGCTCGGCGCAGGCGTTTTTCATGACGGCCGAACGCCAAAGACAGCTCATAATCGGCACAGCCGACAGCCTGACGCTGGCGCAACGGCGGGCGGAAAAAGAATGGGCGTTGGCAGCCCGTAACGGGTGGCATATCTGCATCATAAGCCGACCGGGCTACCCGCCGCTATTGGGCGACTGCCCCGACGCGCCATTGTTGCTGTTCGTGCGGAGCCAACAGCCGCCCGCCGCTCCGGATCACGTATTCAAACGACCGGCCTTAGGCGTCGTGGGCACGCGAAAGGCCAGCCATTACGGCCGCACACAGACCGACCGGCTGCTGTCGGAACTGCGACACGACCCCATCTGTACCGTCAGTGGCTTAGCCTTGGGCATCGATACGCAGGCGCACCGCAGCAGCCTGCAATACGGCCTGCCGACCGTGGCGGTTGTGGGACACGGGCTGGACCAGGTTTACCCGGCGGCCAACGAAAGCCTGGCCAACGACATCGTGGCGGCGGGCGGCGCCATCGTGACCGAGATGCCGTCCGGCACACCTATCATAGGCGGGCTGTTCCCTCGCCGCAACCGCATCATCGCGGGCCTCTCGCAGGCCGTGGTCGTGGCCGAAGCCTCAGTCAAAGGCGGCGCGTTGATTACGGCCCGCATCGCACACTCGTACAACCGCTGTCTGTTCGCGTTTCCGGGGAAAAACGACATGCACTTTTCAAAATGATGCAACTACCTGATAAAGTCGCAGATGGCGCAACTTTTGGAAACGGCCGACGACCTGCGGGCCGAAGTCGCGTGGGCGACGGAAACGACACCGACGCCTACGGAAACATGCCGGCCGGTTTTCACCGACGGCGAGCCTCCCGCCACGGAACGACAACGCCCAACGCCTCCGGTACGGCGCCGCGGACAACCCGCCCCCACGCTTCCCGCCACACAATGCCGCCTACTGCAAATCATCGGCAGGGAGAATCCCGCCGCCCTCGCCCTGCTGGCCGAAGAAACCGGCCGGACGCTCCCCGACCTGCTTCCGGACCTGCTGGCCCTGGAACTCGCCGGCCACATCCGCAGCCTGCCCGGCGAGCGTTACGAACCTGTCTGAGCGGACGGGGCTTGCTATTGCCGCGGCCGTGTATTATTTTTGCATACCATTATGCCATTATCATGAAGAAATTACGTATCGCCCTCGTTTGCGGCGGTTTTTCCAAAGAAAACGTCATTTCGGTACGAAGTGCGGCCACGATTGCCCAACACCTGTCTCCGGAACTGTTCGAGACCTATAAAATCGTCATAGATCCCGACCGCTGGTACTACGCGCCTGAAGCCGAAAACGGCATGGCGGCCGGCAACACGCAGGACGCCAAGGCCGGCAACGCGGCTCCCGCGGCGGCGCAGCCCCAAACCTACGACATAGACAAAAACGATTTCAGCCTGAACCTGCCCTCCGGCAAAGTGTCCTTCGCCGCCGCGCTCATCGCCATCCACGGCGACCCGG
>CAMWSI010000077.1 GCA_947176875.1 uncultured Bacteroidales bacterium | reverse complement strand
TGATATAGTTTATCTTGATGGACTTCCCTTTATAGACGGGCGGCGGGGTCTGCCGCAGAATCGGCAGCAGTTCCTCGTTGATCCGCGAGGTGGAAATCCGCTGCGACTTGTGGTCATAGACGGCCTTGGCGTATTCGAGCACCTTGAAAATGCGCTGTTTCTCAATCACGGATGTGAACACGATGGGGATGTCGTTGTCGGGCGCGAGGCGGGCGCGCAGGCCGGCTTCGTACTCCTTGAGCGTGTTGGCCGACTTCTCGACCGTATCCCATTTATTGACCACGAGCACGACGCCCTTGTTGTTGCGGCGGCAGAGGCCGAAAATGTTGAGGTCCTGGGCCTCTAAGCCCGTGGCCGCGTCAATCATGAGCAGGCAGACGTCGCTGTGTTCGATGGCGCGGATCGACCGCATCACCGAATAGAACTCTATGTTTTCGCTCACCTTGCTTTTTTTGCGCACGCCGGCCGTATCCACAAGATAAAAGTCGAAGCCGAACAGCTTGTAGCGCGTGTAGAGCGAGTCGCGCGTGGTGCCGGCCACAGGCGTGACGATGTTGCGGTCTTGGCCGATAAAGGCGTTGATGATGGACGACTTGCCCACGTTGGGGCGGCCCACCACCGCGATGCGCGGCAGGTCGTCGTCCGGATCGTCGCTCTCCGTCTTCATATCCTTGACCACGGCGTCGAGCAGGTCGCCCGTGCCGCTGCCGTTCACGGCCGACACCGTAAAGAAGTCGCCCATGCCGAGCGCGTAAAATTCGGCCGACTGTTGTTCCATCTTGCCGTTATCGACCTTATTGACCACGAGCAGAACCGGCTTCTCGCAGCTGCGCAGCATACGCGCCACGTCCTCGTCCAAGGGCGTGATGCCGTCCTTGGCATCCACGAGAAACAGGATGATATCGGCCTCATCCACGGCCAGCAGCACCTGTGCGCGGATGGCCTCGTTGAAGGCGTCCTCGTCGTCCAGCAGATAGCCGCCCGTATCGATGAGCGAGAACTCCTTGCCGTTCCAGTTCACGGTACCGTAATTACGGTCGCGCGTCACGCCGCTCACTTCGTCCACAATCGCCTGCCGGCTTTCGGTCAAACGGTTGAACAACGTCGATTTTCCGGTGTTGGGTCGCCCAACGATGGCTACGATATTTCCCATGGCACAAGGCAGTTAAGGTTGTTTTCAAAAGCGTCCGCGCTTCGGGTAAGGCGGCCGTCGGGGCTTCCATTTTTTGGCCGACCCCGACGTTTCCGCGCGATACGGCGCAGGGTCCAACGCAATAACAAAAAAGGCTCACAAGCCATTGCCTGCAAGCCCCTGATTTTGTAGCGGGAAGAGGATTCGAACCTCTGACCTTCGGGTTATGAGCCCGACGAGCTGCCTCTGCTCCATCCCGCAATGTGAGTGCAAAGGTAATACTTTTTTACGGAAGATGCAAATGGAGCGGGACGGAGGTGTTTCAACAATTAGATTTAGTAATAAAGTTATTACTAACGGACTTGTTTTCGGGTAGGCGTGGCGCGAGGTATGCTGCTTGCCGAAAACAGGAATGCCTGTATCTGTCGCCTTTCCTTGAATACCGGTCGGCGGGTAGGCGCTAATTTCGAATGGCGCGGCTTTGCCGCATCGTTTCCTCGGAAAATTGCTTGCCTCTGCGCTCGCCTTTCACTATCTTTGCAGGCTATGGCAACGACAACTGTAACCGATCCGCGGATTTTAGAGACGGAAGATATCCGTAAACTGCTCTTTAAGTTTGCGGTGCCGGCTATCATCACGACGTTGTCGGTATCGCTCTACAATGTCATAGACCGGATTTTCATCGGACAGGGGGCGGGGGCGATGGCCATTTCCGGCCTTGCACTCACATTCCCCATCATGACGCTTATCCAGGCGTTCGGCACGCTGGTCGGCGTGGGCGCCTCCTCGCGTATCTCCATCGTGCTCGGCATGAAAGACAAGGCGCGGGCGGAACGCATCCTCGGCACGTCGGTCGTATTGACGGTGCTGATATGGATTGTCATCACCATCCTGAGCCTCGTGTTCCTGCATCCGCTTCTGCGGCTGTTCGGCGGTAGCGAGCAGACGATACCCTACGCCGTCACCTATCTGAAAATCATTATTCCAGGTAGCGTATTGAGCAATTTCACGTTCAGTTTCGGCAACATCATCCGGGCGGCCGGCTCACCCAAGAAAAACATGAGCATCATGCTCATAGGCGTGGGCTGCAACCTCGTGCTCGACCCGCTGTTCATCTTCGGCTTCGGCATGGGCATCCGGGGCGCGGCCTGGGCCACGATTATCTCCATGTTCGTGAGCGCGTATTTCACGATGCGCTATTTCCTGAGCCCCAAATCGTATATCCGGCTTAGGTGGCAGAACATACGTATCAAGTGGCATATCGTGCAGGACATCGTTTCAATCGGCTTGTCGCCCTTTCTGATGAACACGGCCGCCTGCGTCGTCAACATCATCCTCAACAACCGCCTCTATGCCTACGGCGGTGACCTTGCGATAGGCGCCAACGGCATCATCAACAGCTACGCCATCCTGTTCGTCATGTTCGCGCTCGGCCTGTGCCACGCCATGCAGCCCATCGTGGGCTATAATTTCGGCGCGGCCCGTATGGACCGCGTGCGGCAGACGCTGTTCCTCTCCATCAAGGTGGCCACCGCCATTACGACGCTCGGCTTTCTCTGCATGGAGGGGATGCCGGGCGTTTTGGCCAGCCTGTTCACGCAAGACGAGACGCTCATCGGCATCACCAAGACCGGCATGCGTTTCGTGTTCGCGCTCTATCCGTTCGTGGGCTTCCAGATTGTGACGGGCAACTACTTCCAGTCCATCGGCAAAATTTCGCTGTCCATCTTCCTGAGCCTGACGCGGCAGGTGTTGTTCCTGATTCCGGCGCTTTACCTCTGCTCCGACCTTTGGGGGTTGGACGGCGTGTGGGCGGCTTCCACAACGGCCGACACGCTGTCCGTCATCGTGGCGTTCATCCTGCTCACCGTCCATCTCAAACGGCATCCCGTCGTGACGGAGGCCAAAACGAGAGGCGTTTAGCGGTAAACCATAATTTTGAAAGTCATGGAAAAATTGATAGAGTTATCGCAAGAAGAAGTGGTTTTGGGGTTTGTCGCCTCCTGCATCGAATATACGGCGCGGCGGTTGGGTCGGCCTTATCAGGAAATATTTGCCCGTATGCAACGGACGAATATGATCAACGATTATCTGATACCGTGTTATGATACTTTACATACGGAAAGCCGTGAGCATGTAACGGATAATGTCATCGCTTATTTGGAAGAGAGGGGGGTGTGAGGATGAAGATAGAAGTGTATCACGGCAGTGTTGCCAAGGTGGAAATGCCTATCTGCCATATAGGGCGGGAAAATCTCGATTTCGGGCGTGGATTTTATTTGACGGATATCCGGGAACAGGCTGTTCGGTGGGCCATCAATGTATCAAGACGGCAGCGTATGCCTGCGGTTGTCAATAGATATCTTTTGGACAGGCAGGCCATATTGGCCGAAGCAAAATGCAAGATTTTTGAAGCCTATGATGCCGAATGGCTCGAATTCATTGTGGCGAGTCGCCGCGGTTTGAACCCGGCAGCAGTTTACGATTATATTGAAGGCGGTGTGGCCAATGATAGGGTAGTGGATACGGTCAATCTGTATATGGCGGGGCTTATGGAAGTGGAAACGGCTCTCCGGCGTTTGGCCATGCATCGGCCGAACAATCAGATTTGTCTGCTCAATCAGAGTTTAACCGACAAATACCTTAGCTATGAAGGAGTCGATGCAGTTGAATAATAATGATCCGGTTCTTGCCCCTGAAATACAGGATATGATTATGAGTAATCGTATCGGTATTATAGCGGCGGAATTGGCCAAGCGTTTGGGCGTCATGCCGGCTGAGGCCTTGAAGATGTTTTACGCGAGCCAAACTTGCGCTGATCTGCATGATAAGGCTACAGGTCTTTATTTGTATGGTAATCTCTATGTAGCCGACGAGTTTATGCGGGAGTTGGGCGATTCCTGATGTTTATCTACCAGTGCGATTCGTGGCAGGATATCCATATATCCGTACGGCGTTTGAAAGAGGCCTACTTGATACCGCAGGCGTATGGTTTCATACGATGCAATAAGTAGTGGCTGTCGATGTCTGAGGAGAATTAGTCCTCCATCCTATCCCGATTGTTTGTTCAACCGAATATTGGATATGTGTCACTATTTGACATAGGAGAACAATCTGGCGATGAATTCTTTGTCGTCAAGCCAAGTATCGGGTGCTGGTGGCATGTAATTCGGGCCATCTTGCCGGGCTATCGGTTGGATTTTCTCATGGACAATTTCACCATTACAATTCCGATAGGTTATGAAGTAGCGGTCTTTATTTGATTTTTTGCAGATTTCGAATCTAAAGAAGAATTCATCAACACCAATGGTTTGGTATAAATGGATATAAACAGATGAAATATCTTTTTGTTTATGAATGGTTTGGCAATAATCGTTTAACCAAGCTATGTTATGCACAGGGTCGTTAATCCCGCAAGCCCATATATTTCGGTTTTCATAGATTTCCGGTTTTGTGCAGTTTAGCAAAAGCAAACAACAACTACAATAAATCCAAAGGTTTTTCATGGCTTAATCTTCTAAGTTAATCTATGTTCAACATGCTGAAACAAAAATACTGTAAGATTTTGATATCGTTTCGTTACCAGATGAGAGTATTATTTCTATATTGTTTGAAAGAGGCCTGCTTGATACCGCAGGCGTATGGTTTCATACAATGCAATATGTAGTGGCTGTCGATGTTTGAGGAAAATTAGTCCTCGAAAATATCCTCTTCTTTGTATCTGTCGATTTCGCGGCGTTCCTTCTTGGTGGGGCGTCCGGCGCCGCGCTCGCGGTATTCGAAAGCGGAGACGGAGCGTTGGGCCGTGAGTTTGGCCTTTTCTTCAGCGGGTGTGAGGTCGGAGAGGTATTGGGGTACGAGCGCGGCGCCGACGCGCGAAGGCGGCACGCCCACGGCCTGATACGTGAACTTGACGCCGTGTTGCTTGACATCGAACACCTCGCCGGTTTTAATCTCCCGCGCCGCCTTGACGGCCTCCTCGTGGATGAAGACGCGGCCGTTGCGGCAGGCCTCCGCCGCCTGAGAGCGCGTCTTGAAAAGACGGACGACCCATAAGTATTTGTCTATCCGCATGATTCTTTCAGTCGTTGTGTGGTCGCAAAGTTGTGGTCGAACAGCCGCTTCCGCGTCACCCCGCTTGCGCCGTCGGCGCTTCCCTTCGGGACTGCGGCTCGTCGCCGCGGAGGTCCC
>CAMWSI010000076.1 GCA_947176875.1 uncultured Bacteroidales bacterium | reverse complement strand
GAGCATCGTGCCGAAACAGGTTCAACACATGGGTTGGACGCTCGATAAATTTTACGAAACCTTAATACACGAATCCTTATGTTCACAGGCATTATAGAACGTACGGCCAAAGTGGCCGAAATCATCCGCGAGGGCAGCAACTTTCACTTCTGGCTGGAAAGCCCCGTCGCCGCCGAATTGAAGATAGACCAGAGCATGGCGCACGACGGCGTCTGCCTGACGGTGGTCCGGATTGAAGCCGACCGCCAACGCTATATGGTGACGGCCATGGAAGAAACGATGCAACGCAGCAACCTGCGCACGTGGGAGGTCGGCACCGAAGTCAATCTGGAACGCTCCATGCCGATGGACGGCCGCTTCGACGGCCATATCGTGCAGGGGCACATCGATCAGACCGCCGTCTGCGAGAGAGTGGAGACGCTGGACGGCAGCTGGCGTTTCTATTTCAAATACGAGGTTCGCGAACACTTTACGGTGGAGAAAGGCTCGGTCTGCATCAACGGCGTGAGCCTGACGGTCGTGGACTCCAAGCCCGGCCTGCTCTCGGTGGCCATCATTCCCTACACCTACGAATTCACGAACTTTCATCAGATAAAGGCCGGCAGCATCGTCAATCTGGAATTCGACATCCTGGGCAAATACATCACGCGGCTGTTCGAACAATACCGCCAACAATTGGCTCAGTAACGGGTGACCCGACCCGAAGGGGTTATGACACGGCTTGAACCTGTATGCCGGGCTCTTGGTTCAAGGCCCGGATAGCCTCAACGACGGCTTTCGGCACGGCGATTTCCAAACGACACACATCCGACATCTGCGGCTGTTGCGGGGAGACCTGCACTTCTTTGAGCCGCCGCATCACCAAACTCAGTTTATCGTAGCCGCACGCGATAGACAGCGGCACGAGTACGGGGCGGCACACCGTGGTCGCGGCCTGCAAGGCTTCGGCCGCCGCCGTCTTGTAGGCTTTGGTCAGCCCGCCCGTCCCCAACTTGATACCGCCGAAATAGCGCACGACGGCCACCATCGTGAACGTCAGGTCCAGGGCCTGAATCTGTCCGTATATCGGCCGGCCCGCCGTACCGGAGGGTTCGCCGTCGTCGTTGAGCCGGAACTGTTCCTTGCGGTAGCCCAACACATAGGCGTAAGTATGATGCCGCGCATCGTAGAACCGCTTTTTCAAAGCCTCCATCCGTTGCCGCACCTCCTCGGCGTCGGCCACCGGATAGGCGAACGCGAGGAAGCGGCTGCCCTTTTCCTTGTACAAGCCTTCGGAAGCGGCCGCTATCGTCGTATAGGTATCGGGAATCTCCGTCAGCGGCGCGAATGTACTCATGCCATGACCTCCTCCCGCACGTAATGGCGTATCCGCTGCGCCACCGGAAAAGCCGCCGTGACCGGATAAACGAGGTCGGGTCGATAGACGCACAGCCCGTCCGGCAAATCGGGCGCGGCATAGCCCGTTTCCTTACGGCAAGCACTCTCGAACACGCGTATTTCATCGTAACAGCCGGCCGCCATCAACTGCCGCAACAGGCGCGTACCGCCCTCCACCACCACAGACCCCACGCCGGCCGCCGCCAAACGCGACAGCACGAACGCCCACGGCCGCGCCACTTCCGCGGCCGGCACCGCCACCAAGTTCACGCGCGCCTGCAAGGCGGCGTATTCGCCGGCGGCCAAGGCTTCGGTCGTAAACAGCATTGTGGGTTGCGAGCCATCGAAAAAATGCAGGGACAAGGGCAGACCGCCCCGGAAATCCATCGCCACGCGCAAGGGCGGGCGGCCATAATAGGCGCGCGGATCCAGCCGCGGGTCGTCGGTCAGCAGCGTATGCGTCCCCACCCATACGGCATCCTCCTGCGCGCGCAACTTGTGGTTTTCCACTTGCAGACGCGCGTCCGTCACGGCGCAAGGCGCACAGCCGCCCGCCGGCGCGATGAAGCCGTCGGCCGACTGCGCCCACTTCAACAGCACATAAGGTCTTTGCCCGCCGATATACGTCATGAAACGCCGGTTCAGAAACCGGGCTTCAGCCGCCAGCACACCGGTCACGACCTCCACGCCCTTTTCCCGCAACAGCGCGATACCGCGGCCGCTGACGGCCGGATTGGGGTCGCCGCAAGCCACGACCACACGCTTGAACCCGCTCTCCGCCACCTTGACGGCACAAGGCGGCTGCTTGCCGTAATGTGCGCACGGCTCCAAACTGACATATAACGTGGATTCCGGGAACAAATGAGAAAGCCCGCGAACGCGGGCATTCTCTATGGCCTCCACTTCCGCGTGGGGGCCACCGTATTTTCTATGATAACCTTCGGCTATGATGCTGCCGTCGTGTACAATCAGACAACCCACCATCGGGTTCGGGCTCACGGCACCGCGACCGTTTCCGGCCACCGTCAGACAACGGCGCATAAACGCCTCGTCCGCCGACAGAAACCCATCCTTATTGTCGCTGTCCGTCGCGTTCATGCCACCGTCCATCTCCGGCATCAACCGCATTTGGAATAACCGCAAGCCGTACAGAGCAGACAGCCTTCCTTGTAAATCAAGCCTTTCTCGCCGCATTGCGGACAAGTGCTGGCTTCGGCTATCGTGCCGTCGGGAATGTAGCGTTTCAACGCACGCACCACCCCGTTCTTCCAAGTATTGATTTCGTCCGACATCTTCAGGCCGCTGATGAGCTTGATCGTCATCGTGACCGGCCCGCCCTGACGCAGAATACCCGAAATCAGTTTGGCGTAATTCCAATAGTTGGCGTCGAACGTACGCGACAAGCCCTGCCAATAGACTTTGTAACCGTCCTTATCCAGAAATTCGAAATCGTAACGCGCGGGTACGTCTTCTTTTTCTTTCTCGCGCACGACCCAACCCTTCTGTACGTCGGCCGGTATCATGAAACCGTCGGCCCGGCCCGTAAAAATCTCGTAGGGTCGGCCTTCGTACAGACCTACCACCGCTATCCATTTCTCGCTGTCGTTCATGAAACGCACGATGTCGGCTTCCAGACGCTTGGGACGAACCGGGGGTTGCCCCCATTCCTGATGTTCCTCGGCCTGTTCTTTCTTGGCTTTCTTCTTGTTGGAGACCAACACGCCGGTACGCGAACCGTCGCGGTAAATCGTCATGCCCTTGCAACCGACCTCCCAGGCCGTCTGATAAATCTTGCTGACGAGTTCTTCCTTCGTGTTCTCGGGTACATTGACCGTCACGCTGATGGAATGATCGACCCATTTCTGAACCGCGCCCTGCAACTTGACCTTGCTGACCCAGTCGATGTCGTTCGTCGTGCTTTTATAGTAAGGCGACTTCTTGATGACCTCGCCCAACTGCTTGTCGTCGTATTCCTTGACGGCGGCCACGTCGTAGCCGTTCACCTGCAGCCAATCCTCGAACTTGGGATGGAACACGACGTATTCCTCGAACGAATCGCCGTTTTCGTCCACCAGAGCCACCTTGACGCCCTTGTCGTTCGGATTGACCTTGCGGCGGCGACGGTAGGAGACCATGAAGACCGGCTCGATGCCGGACGTGGTCTGCGTGCAGATGCTGACGCTGCCCGTCGGCGCAATCGTCAGAAGCGCGATGTTGCGGCGGCCGTGTTTGAGCATACGCTCGTAAAGTGCGGGATCGGCTTCCTTGATACGGTTGATGAACGGGTTGCGCGATTCCTTGTCGGCATCGAAAATACGGAACGCGCCGCGCTCCTCGGCCATCGTCACGCTCGACGCATAGGCCGCCAAAGCCAAAGCCTTGTGCACTTCCACCGAGAACGAAATCGCCTCGTCGCTGCCGTAGCGCAGGCCCATAGCCGCCAACATATCGCCCTCGGCCGTAATGCCCAAGCCCGTCCGGCGGCCGGCCGAACTCTTGGCGCGGATTTTCAACCACAGTTCTTTTTCCGTCCGTTTGACATCCTCGTTTTCGGGGTCGGAATCAATCTTCTGCAATATCTTCTCGACATTCTCCAGTTCCATATCGATGATGTCGTCCATAAAACGCTGCGCCACCGTCACATGTTGGCGGAACAGGTCGAAATCGAATTCCGCCTGCGGCGTGAACGGATTTTTGACATAGCTGTAGAGATTGACGGCCAACAGCCGGCAACTGTCGTAAGGACAGAGCGGAATCTCCCCGCAAGGATTCGTCGAAACCGTGCGGAAGCCCTGATCGGCGTAACAATCGGGCACCGACTCGCGCAAAATCGTGTCCCAGAACAATACGCCGGGTTCGGCACTCTTCCATGCATTGTGGATGATTTTGTTCCAGAGTTTACGCGCATCGACCTCCTTGCTGTAAAGCGGTGTCTTGGCATCAATCGGATATTGCTGCACGAACGGCTTGTTTTCCACAACCGCCCGCATGAATTCGTCGGTAATCTTGACCGAGACGTTCGCGCCCGTCACCTTGCCCTCTTCCATCTTGGCGTCTATGAAACGTTCGGAGTCCGGATGCTTGATGCTGATGCTCAACATCAACGCGCCGCGGCGGCCGTCCTGCGCCACCTCGCGCGTGGAATTGGAATAACGTTCCATGAACGGCACGATGCCCGTGGAGGTAAGCGCGCTGTTCTTGACCGGACTGCCCGTAGGACGGATATGCGACAGGTCGTGTCCCACGCCGCCGCGGCGTTTCATCAACTGCACCTGTTCCTCGTCAATCTTCATGATGCCGCCGTAGGAATCCGAATTCCCCTCGTTGCCGACCACAAAGCAGTTCGACAGGGAAGCGATCTGGAACTGATTGCCGATGCCGGCCATCGGACTCCCCTGCGGAATGATATAACGGAAATCGCGAATCAACTCGAAAATCTCGTCTTCGGATACCGGATTCGGATACTTCTTTTCTATGCGGCTCAATTCGCGTGCAATACGCCGGTGCATATCGTCCGGCGTCAATTCGTAAACGTTACCCACGCTGTCTTTGAGCGCGTATTTGTTCATCCATACGTTGGCCGCCAGCGCGTCGCCTTTGAAATAACGCGTGGCTGCCGCCAGAATTTCTTCCGTCTGATAAGCTTTCATCTCTTCTTTGGGTTCTTGGTTCGTGGATGCGGAAGCCGCCGAAACGGACGCCGCCGAAAAATCCGGTTGTTCCATGGTTACCTTTTGTCTCTTTTCCTGTATCTCCTGATAATGGTCGGACGTCGCCGTCTGATCCGCCGCTTGCGTTACCGCCGGCGTCATCGCTTGCATTCCGGATACGGCCGAACGTGCCGCACCGCTTTCGGTCGCAGAAAACAAATCGAAATTCATTGCGCTTTCCTGTTCTAAATATTAGTATTTCAAGGCTTACGCCCATAAACCATCGTAAAGGCAAAATTAGGACATTTTCCTTTGGAAACGTAAACCGGCGGTTCTATTCTTATA
>CAMWSI010000075.1 GCA_947176875.1 uncultured Bacteroidales bacterium | reverse complement strand
GATGAAGGCCGTGATGCCCTTAACGCCCAACGACTTGTCGGTCATCGCGAAAATAATGAAAACGTCGGCATACTCGGCGTTCGTGATAAAGATTTTAGTGCCGTTGATGATATAGTCGTCGCCGTCGGCCACCGCTATCGTCTGCTGGGCGGAGGCGTCGGTGCCGGCGTTGGGTTCGGTCAGACCGAAAGCGCCGAGCCACTGGCCCGAAGCGAGTTTGGGCAGGTATTTCCGCTTCTGCTCCTCCGTGCCGTGTTCCATAATCGGCGCCACGCACAGGGACGTATGCGCGGAAACGATAACGCCCGTCGTGGCGCAGACACGGGAGAGTTCCTCCACAGCCATCGTGTACATCTGGTTCGTGGAACCGGCGCCGCCGTATTCCTTGGGAACCGGAATCCCCATGAGGCCGATCTTGGCCATCTTTTCGACCGTCTCCAACGGGAAACGTTCCTGCTCATCCACTTCCGCAGCCAACGGTTTCACCTCTTTTTCGGCGAATTCCCGGATCATCTGCAGAAAGAGCTTCTCAGGTTTGGTTAAGCTAAAATCCATATTGTTAAGTTATTGAATAAATCAAATAAAACCCGAACGCCACACATAGCGATGCTAGGGTACAAAGATAATGAAAGGAGAGCGCAGAAACAAGCGACCTCCGCCTCCGCGAACCCGGCGGAGGGAGTGAGCGGGTGGAGTAAGACTATACTTGAAATCGGCCTTTAACCAGTTCCCTTTTTAGAAATTCATAGTTGTAGGCAGGACTCTCGATATACATTCCGGTTTGGGGTTCGGACACTTTTTTAAATGTCTCTGAATTATACCATATGGCGATAGCCTCACTGAGCGAAACCTTATTGTCTCGCATGAGCCATCCGATAATATCGGTGGAGATAGCCTCAAGCAGAAACTGAAAATTCTTTTCCATTGTCATACGATTCGTTTCAAGTAACTTACAGCGGCACTGTTGTGAAAGAAATATTGCGTGCTAAGCTCTTTGTATTCCAATCGCTTCACTAATTCCGATATGGATATGAAGCCATCTTGGAAAAGTCGGAAAGACACTACAACCGAATCATCGGCTATAGGTCCTATAACAATATCATAATCATGAGCGGGATGAGCGATATTCTCATTTCGGTTCATCATCACAAATTCAGCCCATTCCTCAGAGGGTTTATCAAAAACCTTAACCTTCAGATTTTGGGTTGCCTTTTCGCAATCAAACTCAAATGCGGATATACATTCGGCTCCCCCTGCCCGC
Source organism: uncultured Bacteroidales bacterium (assembly GCA_947176875.1). Taxonomy (GTDB): domain Bacteria; phylum Bacteroidota; class Bacteroidia; order Bacteroidales; family P3; genus CAMXAS01. The sequence goes on along the minus strand of CAMWSI010000075.1, from coordinate 4,116 downwards.
ATCAACCGACGGATGGCCATATTTCGGGCGTGTTGCAATGTATCTGTCAAATAGAACCCACAGCCGAAATCTTTGAAAGGATGACACTTTTCAAAGTCAATATGATCAATCATCACATTAGATCCGTGATAAAGTTTCATCCTATTCCTCCTCCATTACGCTTACAAACTGCCGTTACATCTTCAACCCAGTCATTGACCGACAATGTGTGCTCTGCCGCATAACACTGTTCTAGAAAATCTATTCCTTTGAAACGAAGAAGGTAGTTGGATGCCTCCTTTACCGTCAAAAGATTACGTTTCGCAAATTCACTGATTACAGTGACAACATACTCAATAACCTCTTTTCCATGCCGGACTTTAGGGGTAAGTGTAACTGTCACCTCCGAATCAAGTGCATTCGCTACGCGATTGATGGTATCGAATGTCAATCCCTTTCCACTTTCAATCTTGGAAATAGTTGCGCGACCGACACCTATCCGCCCCCCAACCTCAGCCTGAGTGATACCTAACTCAGCCCTCCGTTGGCCGAAAAGTTTTCCAATATTGTCGAGTTTATCTGTCATTTCGTAATTTTCCGCAAAGATACAAAATGTTTCCTATATATGAAACATATGATCCCGAAATAATGCCGGCTTAACGACCTCCGCGAACCCGGCGCCGGGAATGAGCGGGTGGAGTAGGCGGAATCCTTTTATTCCTCCATCAATTCTACTTCTGCAATATTGTTTGTGCTGACACCAACGAACCCTACCGGGTTTACAGCAGGCCAAAAACAGACCGTCCGACCGCCCGCGATGATGACACGGACGGCCGGACGGCTATCGGATAAAGAAAGGAATCTGACTTGCGGTTGTGCGGCCCTACGCCTCTTGCACCTGCTGGGCCGCCACGGCCGCCTCCACGGTCTCGTAGAAGTTGGTCTCGCCGATCTGGGCGTAGAGCGGACTGCTCATCAGAGCCGCCTTGACGGTCGGGTTGGCGCCGGCGAACACGATGCGGATCTTCTCGGCCTGACATTTGCGGCAGAAGTTTTCAAGGTTGCGCAAGCCCGAAGCGTCCATGAACGGCACGGGCTGCATATCGACGATACGCACCTTGGGACTTCGCTGCACGAGTTTGTTGGCTTCGTCGAACTTGTTGGCCACGCCGAAAAAGAACGGCCCGTTGATGCGGAAGATATCCACGCCTTCCGGAATCATGCGGTTGTCGTGCACGTCCGACAACGAGGGCGCCACCTGATTGTGGAAAATCTGCACTTGCGAAGCCTTGGAAATACGGCGCACGAACAGGAACAACGCCAGCACGAGGCCTATTTCTATCGCAATCGTGAGGTCGAAGATAACGGTGAGGAAAAACGTGGTCAAAAGCACCGCCACTTCGGGACGCGCGTTGCGGAACAGACCGCGGAACGAACGCCATTCGCTCATGTTGTAGGCGATAACGACCAATACGCCGGCCAGACACGACATCGGTATCATCTTGGCCCATTTGCCGAAGAAAAGCAGTATCAACAACAATACAACGGCATGAATGAGTCCGGCCACGGGCGTGCGGCCGCCGTTGCGGATATTGGTCATCGTACGCGCGATGGCGCCCGTGGCGGGGATACCGCCGAACAGCGGCGTCACGAGGTTGGCGACCCCTTGCGCAACCAGTTCCGTATTGGAGTGGTGCTGTTTGCCCGTGGCGCCGTCGGCCACCATGGCCGACAACAGCGATTCTATCGCGCCCAGCATCGCGATGGTAAAGGCTACCGGCAAGAGGGCGCGTATGTCGTCGAAACTCAAATCCGGCCACGAGGGCGCGGGCAGCGTCGTCTTCATCTCGCCGAAGCGCGACCCGATGGTTTCCACCGGCAGGCCGAACAACTGTACGGCCACCGTCGCCAGAATGATGGCGATAAGGGCGGGCGGTATCGTCTTGCTGACCTTGCGCCACAGAAAGTGTATCAGCACGGTACCCGCCGCGATGCCCGTGGCGTACCAGTTGATTTTGTCGATATTTTGGAAATAGCAGATCCATTTTTCATGAAAGGCCGACGGCACCGATTCGATGCCGAGTCCGAAAAAGTCGTTCATCTGCGTGGAGAAGATCACGACCGCGATACCGCCCGTAAAGCCAACCACGACGGGATAGGGAATGAACTTGATGACGTCACCGAGCTTGAGCAATCCCATGATGACGAGCATCGCGCCGGCCAGAAGCGTGGCGATGGTCAGCCCCGCTATGCCGTACTTGGCCACGACGCCGGCCACGATGACGATGAACGCGCCGGTGGGCCCGCCGATCTGCACCGTACTGCCGCCCAGGAGCGAAATCAGAAAACCGGCCACAATGGCTGTAATAAGCCCCTGCTCGGGCGTCACGCCGGAAGCGATACCGAACGCGATGGCCATCGGCAAGGCCACGATGCCCACGATGAGGCCGGAGAGCAAATCCTTTTGGAACGTCTGACAGTTGTAGTTCTTCAGGCTCGTCAGAATCTGCGGGTAAAAAATATCTTTGAGTTTCATCGTTAAATGGTTTTCAAATCCAAATACGGTTGCCGCCCCGCTAAGGCACGGGGTCGTAACCCGAACCGCCCCAGGGGTGGCAACGTGAAAGCCGCTTGACCGTCAGCCAGCCGCCTTTGAACGGCCCGTATTTCCGAATGGCTTCCAAGGCGTACTGCGAACAGGTGGGCGTAAAACGGCACGCGGCCGGAAACCAGGGCGAGATACAGTATTGGTATATGCGCACAAGCAGCAGCAACAACCAGCCCAAGGGCTTGCAGAGCCACTTCCAGGCCGTCAAAACGGCCGCCTTAACGTTTGCCCAAACCTTCATTCGTCAAAATCCGTCCGAGTTTGTCCGCCGCCTTATCCAGATAAACCTGCATGTCGTCCTGCTTCAACACGAAGCCTTCCGGCGTCTTGCCGATTTTCGTAAAAATAAACGCGACGAGTAAAGCCGGAACCCGCCCGTCCGCCAAAGGACACCTTTCGGCCATAGCCGTCCAAACCGCCTTGCGCGCCCTGAAACTCTCGCGCATGAGCCGTTTCATCCGGTTGCGGTCCACCGCATGTCTGAACGAAGATTTGGGTGCTGAAAACATGACCTTGACAGAAGCCGGACTTTCGTCAAAAGTTTCAGGTTCGCATAACAGAGCGCAGACTTTAAGCATATAGGCGCCGCCGGAAATCCGCAACCGCCTGCCCCGCGCAAAAAGCGCGGAAACGGTGCGCTGCCGGTAAAGACGTTCCGCTTTCCCGAGCGCAGGCATCTACTTCTTTTTCTTCTTTTCCATGACCGCCAAAGCCGCCGCGCGGTTGGCCGCCACCTTGACCTCTATCGTCTTGCCGTGCAACGACACTTTCTGCCGCTTTTCGCCGCTGCCGGCCGTGGTTTTGGACGAAGTCCGCGCCACGCGTTCGATAACGGCGTCAAGATTGTCCGAAGGTTTGGTCCGGCCGTGCGGCGCCGCCTCTTTTTCGGGCGCATCGGCCTCCTTGGACTTAGGCACATATTTGTATTTGGCCGGCATCTTCTCCAAATCGCCGCCCGCCTTGTAGTAGTCGGTCAGGAACTGCTCGATGGCCTGGTTCATGGACGAAGCCGTCTCGGTGGGTGCGGCGATATTGACATGGAAACCGGCATCCTCCACCGCGTTGCAGACCGTATCGCCGTAGGCGGCTATCAATACGTTGCCTTGTTTGAACTTAGGATAATTCGTTTTGAGCGAACGGATGCCGATCGGACTGAAAAACGCCAGCAGGTCATAATCGTTGATGTCGATTTCGGAAGCGATTTTCTCGGGAACCGTACGGAAAAGCGGTGCCTTGGTATATTTGACACGCACTTTGGCCAACGCGTTCGGCAATTCGGAACCGCTCTCCTCCGAACACGGCAACAGATAATTCTCGTCCTTATGCCGGCCGATGAGTTGGATGAGATCGCCCAACGTCTGTTTTCCGTAGAAAATTTTACGCTTGCGGTATTGGATATAGTTCTGAAGATAGAAAGCCGTCGTTTCCGAGCTGCAAAAATATTTCATCGTAATGGGGATGACCACACGCATTTCCTTGGCCATCCGGAAAAAATCAGCGACGGCATTGCGGCTTGTAAATATAATGGC
>CAMWSI010000074.1 GCA_947176875.1 uncultured Bacteroidales bacterium | reverse complement strand
GGGCATTTACAGCTCGTTTTCGGTCGAATACAATTACGGCCCGTTCAATGTGTCGGCTTCGACGTATTATAATCGTATCAATCATAAAATCACGCAGTACGAAGTGATAGATGAAACCGGTTTCGCCAACCGCTACTATAAAAACGTAAGCAGCGCGGCTTTGGAGGGCTTCGACTTCAGTTTCTCTTATGTTTTGTTGCGGCAATTGGTCTTCAAGGGCAGTTACAGCTTTTGCGATGCCGTCGATAAATCGACGGGTCTGCAATTGGAAGACAATGTCAAGCACAGCGGTACGGCTTCCATTACGTGGAACGGCAAGATTCTGAAAAGCCCGTTCTCGTTGCAGATGGCCGGTCGCTTCAATTCCCCCAAACTTTATCAGGAATCCGTTACGGATGCCGTGACCGGAGAAACGACGGTGACGTTGGATCAGTCGAAACCTTATGCGATTTTCAAAGTCGTATTGGTCAAACCGTTCCGTATCAAGACGCATACGATAGAGGTCACGTTCAAATGCGACAACCTGTTCAATTTCAAGGACGCCTCTTTTACGGATCCGGGACGGACGTATATGGTCGGTCTGCGTTATGCGTTCAAATAGATGAAACCAAATAAAAGCTATAGTAACATGAAAAGACAAATGAAAACGGCGGCGGCCGTATTGTTGGGCTGTCTGGCTCTGGTCGCCTGTAAAGACAAGGAAAAGGATAACAAGGAATCCGCGGCGGCCGCCATCGAAGCGACGGAATCCGGCGTATGGCATTACTTCTCGCTGACAGCCGGAAAGGAAGTCGGATCGGGCAAGGAAAGCGATTCGGCGAATACGGTTTGGTTCGCGCGTACGGATTGGGATTTTGCCGTGAACAAGTATCAGATCAGAACCAATAGCGGCGAGGCCACGTCCGTCGGTTCAAAAGGCGGTGTCTATACTTTCGCGGACGGGGTCTCCTATGCCGGTGCCGTTTTGCCGGATGGAGCCGAATTTGCTGTCGATAAAGCCATTACATCGAGCGGTATGGGCGGAGAGACCACGGTGGTCAAATCGGAGGCCACGGTCATCGTGTTCAAGACGAACGAAGACGGCAGTCTGGTCATGCCGCCGGTTTATCTCAAGGCACCGGTCTATGCGTTCCGGACGGCCGACGGTTTAGGCTATTATAAGGTTGAATTTACGCAATATCAAAATGATGCCGGCGAAAGCGGTCATGTGGAATTCAATTTTGTAAAAATGAATTGAGTCGGACGGGACGGGCTTTCAACGGATAAAAGAAGAAGTTTTTAGTAAAGAGTCGTTGAAAATGAAAAAGAAGGCGATATACTGGAGTGCCGGCGCATTGGCGATAGCTTTAGGGTTGTGCTGTCTCTATATGCGTTATGCGGCGAAAACCAACGTGGCTACGTTGAATTTTCCGGATTTTACGGTGGAAAAAATGCGTCGTGCCAACGATAATGCTTTTGTCAGGATCGTGCCGGTGGACTTGGACAAAGCCGAACGGATCAAACGCTATGATATGGTGTTGGTCAGAGTTCACGGCAGCAGTCTTGACCAAAGGCATCTGGACGCCATAAAGGCCGCCATCGGCAAAGGCGTACCCGTTTTTTCCACGGAAAGTCAGAATGCGGAAATCAATTCGCTCGACAGTGCCGCACGAACGTATGTCGCCTCTTTGATGAACAACGGATCGGTCAGGAATTACCGCAGCCTTTTCAATTTCATACGTCGGGAGGTGGATCGCAAGGTGGTGTTCAACAAACCTTATGAGGATGTGGTGCCGGTTCCGGCCGATTATTACTTCCATTTGGGAGAAGATGAGTTTTTTGCCACATACGAGGCGTATCAGCGGTTCTATGAGGACAAGGGACTGTATAAAGCCGGCGAGCCGCGGGTCGTTTTATTGTCCGGCAACATCAACATGCAGAACTCCAACGAGGAGCATATGGCCGCCTTGGTCCGGTCTTTGGAAGAAAAGGGATTGAACGTATATCCGGTCTTCTCGTTCGGGGCAAAGAAATTGGATATGATTTCGGCGGTCCGTCCCGATGTGATCATCAATCGTCCCCATGGCCGTATGCTCATGGGGGGAGGCGAACGCGGCACGGATTCGCTTGAAGTGTGGGGCGTACCCGTTTTGAGTCCGGTTACGGTCAGCGATTTGTACGAAAACTGGGTCGATAGCCCGCAGGGACTCTCGGGAGGCAGCGGATCCGCGATGAGTGTCGTGCTGCCGGAACTGGACGGAGCCATCGCGCCTTATGCCGTCGCGGCGCAGTTCGAGCGTAACGGCATGAAGATTTTTGATGCGATTCCCGGTCATACGGAAAAATTCTGCCGTCTGGTCAAACACTATGCCGATTTGCGGTCTTTGCCGAATTCTGAAAAGAAAGTCGCCATCTATTACTATAAAGGTGTCGGCAAGGGAGCGGTGAACGCGTCCGGACTGGAGGGCGTGCCCTCTCTGTATAATACATTGAAACTTTTACAGGCCAACGGCTATGATGTAAGCGGTTTGCCTGACAATGCCGTCGAATTGGAAAGGCGGATCGCCGAATCTGGCGTCGTGTTGGGACCCTATGCGGCCGGTGCCTACGACCGGTTCTTGAAAACGGGGCATCCCGCCGAAGTGACTGAAACGGATTTCATGCGGTGGATGCGGGAAGATTGTCCGCCCGCTTTGGCCGACTCCCTGCGGACGCGTTACGGCGCGTTCCCCGGCGACTATATGGGGATTGACAAGGCCGACGGCGGCAAAGCCGTCGCGGTGGCGCGTCTGCGGTTCGGGAATATCGTCATTCTGCCGCAGCCGATGGCTTCCGTCGGCGAAGACGTGGATAAAATCGTGCATGGCGGCGGGGCGGTGCCCGCCTATCCTTATGTCGCTTCTTATCTGTGGACACGCAAGGCGTTCGGGGCGAACGCCATCCTGCATTTCGGCACGCACGGCAGCCTGGAGTTCATTCCGGGCAAGCAATTGGCGTTGTCGGATTATGATTGGACCGACGCCTTGATCGGCGACGTGCCGCATTTTTATATTTATACCATCAGCAATATCGGCGAAGGTATCATTGCCAAACGCCGCAGTTATGCGACATTGCTGTCTCATCTGACCGCACCGTTCATGCAGAGCGGACTGTATCCGGATCTGTTCCGGTTGCGGGATGAGATTCATCGGATGGAGAATCTGGAAGAAAGCGACTTGAAGAAAAATTATTTGACGAGTATCACGGATTTGGCGCGGAAAGCCGGTGTCTTGTCGGCCTTGTCGATCGATACGGGGCGGACGCTGACGGTAGAAGAGGTGGAACGTATCCACCATTACGTAGAGGAAGTGGAGGACGCCAAGGTCAGTGATGGACTTTACATTCTGGGACGGCCTTATACGTCGGAACAAGTCCGCAATACGGTGCGTCTTATGGCAACGGATGCCGTAAGTTACGCCTTGGCCGGTCTGGATGCGGCGCATGGCCGGATTCAGCCGGCGCAGGCCGAAGACGGCACCTGTGTGAACAGCCGTTACGGCGCCCGGGCGGATAGGATTATCGGGCGTCTGTTCGACGGCGAGCGCCCCGAGGCCGTATTACGCAGTCTGATTTCGGCGGAAGACGCTTCCATATTGGCCGACATGGCGGAACGGCAGGCGCGGCGGGCCGAAAAGGCGGCGCGGCGGGCCGAAGCGATGAGGGAGGCGATGGAAGCCGGTCCGGAAGCGGCGGCCGGTATGATGCAGCGCATGGCGCAGGCGCAGTCGTTGGATGAAAAGCCGGCCGGGCGTGATCCGGAGCGGCCGTCGAAGGAGCGTGGAGCGGGGCATCCCGCCGCGATGCCGCAAGAAGAACCCGGCCGAAACGCGGCCTTGGAAGAGGCGTTGTCCGCTTTGCTGGCGGCATTGCTCCAGACCGCCGATATGAAACGGAACGTACAGATGAGTACGCAGTCCGAACAACAGGCTCTGTTGGCGGCGCTTTCCGGCCGCTATGTCGCGCCGGGATCGGCCGGCGATCCGATCATCAATCCGTCGGCCGTGCCGACCGGCAAGAATTTCTATTCGGTCAATCCGGAGACCACGCCGACGGCGCAGGCTTGGAAAGTGGGCAAACAGCTGGCGGAGGAACTGCTTGCAACCGAAAAGGCACGCCGCGGGCATTATCCCGAAAAGGTCAGTTTCACACTTTGGGCGACCGATTTCGTTTCGACCGAAGGGGCCATGGTGGCGCAGATATTCTATCTTTTGGGTGTCGAACCCCTCAGGGACGGTTTCGGCAATATCCGTTCGCTTCGTTTAATACCCGTCGAGGAGTTGGGCCGTCCCCGCGTCGATGTCGTCGTACAGACGTCCGGTCAGTTGCGGGATATAGCCGCATCACGTCTGGCGCTGATCAATAAGGCGGTGGCTATGGCGGCCGAAGACGGAGCCGCCGGCGAGAACTTCGTCCGGTCGGGCCGTCAGGATGCGGAACGTTATCTGCTGGAAAAAGGCTATTCGCCCGCCGACGCCCGGAAATATGCGGGCGAACGGATTTTCGGCGGCGTGAACGGAAATTACGGTACCGCGATTATGGGGATGGGGGAGAAAGGCGACAGCTGGGACTCCGTGAGCGATATAGCGGAACGCTATATCGCCAATATGAGCGGGCTTTATTCTGCAGACGGCGCCGCGGCCTGGGGCGAGGCGCGCGAACATGTTTTCGAAGCCGCCCTCCTGAATACGGAAGTTGTCGTACAGCCGCGTTCGAGCAACACTTGGGGACCGTTGAGCCTGGATCACGTCTATGAATTCATGGGCGGCATGTCGGCGGCGGTGACCCATGTGACGGGAACCGAACCGACGGCTTATTTCAGCGACTTCAGGAACCGAAGCCGGGCCCGCGTTCAGGAACTGAAGGAAGCCATCGGCGTGGAGAGCGGTTCCACAGTCTTGAATCCTAAATATATCGCGCATATGCTGCAAGGAGAAAGCAGCGCGCTATCGACGTTTGCCGAGACGGTACGCAATACTTACGGTTGGAACGCGATGCGGGCTTCGGCCATAGACGAGCACCTGTGGGATCAGTATTACGAGATATATGTGGAGGACCGCTATGATTTGGGTGTGGAGAAGCGGTTCAGCGAAAAGAATCCGTATGCGTTGCAGGAAGTGACGGCCGTCATGATGGAAAGCGCGCGTAAGGGCATGTGGGATGCCGACGAAAGTCAGATGAAGGCTGTGGCGGAGTTGCACGGCCGCTTGGTGGAGGAACATACGGCGGCATGCAGCGGGTTTGTCTGCGACAATGCCGCGCTCAAGCGGTTTATCGCGTCCAAACTGGATGCTCCGGCCGCCGAACGTTATCAGGAAAAAATCAACGAGGCCTTGCGGCCGGCCATAGAGAATGCGGACAAGGAAGGCACCCGGGT
>CAMWSI010000073.1 GCA_947176875.1 uncultured Bacteroidales bacterium | reverse complement strand
CCGTTGCACATTTCCAACCTTATGGTGGTTGACAGCAAGGGCACGGCTTCGAGAATCGGGCGGAAATTGGATGAAAAGACACAAAAATCAGTTCGTTATTCTAAAAAATCAGGGGAGGTAATCAAATAATGAATTATTCGCCTAGACTTAAAGAAAAATATCAGAAAGAGATCATACCGGCTCTGACGAAAGAATTCCAGTACAAGTCGGTCATGCAAGTACCCCGCCTGACAAAGATTTGTCTGAATCAGGGCTTGGGTGCGGCCATCGCCGACAAGAAGCTCATCGATCTCGGCATAGAGGAAATGACGGCCATCAGCGGTCAGCGTGCCGTTGCCACGAAGTCGAAAAAGGATATTTCGAACTTCAAGGTGCGTAAAGGCATGCCTATCGGCGTGCGCGTGACGTTGCGCGGCGACAAGATGTACGAATTTCTGGATCGTTTGATTTCCGTCGCCATCCCCCGTATCCGCGACTTCCGCGGCATTTCCGACAAAGGTTTGGACGGCAAGGGGAACTTTTCTTTCGGTATTACCGAACAGATCATTTTCCCGGAAATCAATATCGACAAAGTAAGTAAGATTTGTGGTATGGACATCACGTTCGTGACGACGGCCAATTCCGACAAGGAAGCCTACGCTTTATTGAAAGAATTCGGTATGCCCTTCCAAAAACACAATTAATAAGAGGACGCAATTATGGCAAAAGAATCAATGAAAGCCCGCGAGTTGAAAAGACAACAACTTGTGGCAAAATATGCTCAGAAGCGCGCTGAATTAAAGAAAGCCGGAGACTATGAAGCGCTCCAGAGAATTCCGAAGAACGCTTCTCCCGTACGTCTGCACAACCGTTGCAAACTGACCGGACGTCCCAAAGGCTATATGCGTACTTTCGGCATTTCCCGTATCAACTTCCGGGAAATGGCTCTGCAAGGCTTGATCCCCGGCGTTAAAAAAGCCAGTTGGTAAGCTATTCGTTTAAACTAAAAAAGAGAAAAGAAAATGGTTACAGATCCTATTGCAGATTTTCTAACACGGATTAGAAATGCCAATATGGCCAAGCATAAACTGTTGGAAGTTCCCTCCTCCAAAATGAAATTGGAAATCGCCCGTATCCTGTTCGAAAAGGGGTATATCGCCAATTTCAAATTGGAAGAAGGCGAAAAGCCGACGTTGAAGATCGCTTTGAAATATCACCCCGCCACCAAACTGCCGGCAATTCACTCCATCGTCCGCGTGAGCAAACCGGGTCTGCGTAAATACGCCGATACCGAAAACCTGCCCCGCGTCATGAACGGTTTGGGCATCGCCATTCTTTCCACTTCCAAAGGCCTGATGACCGACAAGGAAGCGCGTAAGGAAAACGTAGGCGGTGAAGTTATTTGTTATATCAGCTAAATAAGATAAAACCATGTCAAGAATTGGTAAAGCTCCCATCAATATTCCGAACGGCGTAACGGTTACCGTGGCCGCCAATAACCTCGTGACGGTAAAAGGCCCCAAAGGCGAACTGTCCCGTCAGGTGAATCCGGACATTACGGTTCAGGTCGATACCGAGGCTAAACAGATACACGTTCAACGCCCCACCGATCAAAAGCGCCACCGTTCACTCCACGGCCTTTACAGGGCCTTGTTGAACAACATGGTCGTCGGTGTTTCCGACGGTTACAAAGTCACCATGGAGATTGTCGGTGTCGGCTACAGGGCGACGGTAAACGGGCAGTTGCTCGATTTGGCTTTGGGGTTCTCGCACACCCTCTTTTTGGTATTGCCGAAAGAGATCAAGTCTTCAGATACGGCCTAAAAAGGTAAGAACCCCACGCTGACGCTCGAATCCCACGACAAGGAACTGTTGGGTATGGTTTGCGCCAAAATCCGTTCCTACCGGAAACCCGAACCCTACAAAGGCAAAGGTATCAAGTTCGAGGGAGAAGTGCTTCGTAGAAAAGCCGGTAAATCGGCCAGCAGCAAATAGTAGAGAATTTATAAACAGATTAGCAAGATGGCTATTACAAAAGCATATAGAAGAGCACGCATTAAAATGCGTATTCGCAAAAAAGTATATGGCAGACAGGACATGCCGCGTTTGAGCGTATATCGCAGCAACAAGGATATCTATGCTCAGATCATCAACGACACCGAAGGTAAGACTTTGGTCGCCGCGTCTTCGAGGGAAAAGGAATTCAACGCCGCCGGCAATAAGAGCGAGAAAGCACAGGCCGTAGGCAAGATGTTGGCCGAAAGAGCGCTGGCCGCCGGTATCAGTAGCGTAGTGTTCGACAGAAACGGTTATTTGTATCACGGACGTGTAAAATCTTTGGCCGATGCCGCCAGAGAAGCTGGTCTTAAATTCTAAGGAGAACGACAATGACAGACGCAAACGTAAAAAGAGTAAAATCGAGCGAAATCGAGTTTCAAGATAGATTGGTAAGCATCCAGCGCGTTACGAAAGTGACGAAGGGCGGTCGTACGTTCAGCTTTTCCGCCATCGTGGTCGTCGGTAACGGCAACGGCGTTATCGGATACGGTCTGGGCAAGGCGAAAGAAGTTCAGGCGGCCATCCAGAAAGGCGTGGACGATGCCAAGAAAAACCTGATCAAGGTTCCCGTTTTGAAAGGAACCCTCCCGCACGAACAGTACGGCAAATACAGCGGTGCCAAGGTGTTCCTCAAACCGGCCTCTCCCGGTACCGGTGTCATCGCCGGCGGTGCCATGCGTGCCGTATTGGAAAGTGTCGGTGTAAAAGACGTATTGGCCAAATCCAAAGGCTCCTCGAATCCGCACTCCGTGGTCAAGGCGACCATCGACGCGCTGATGCAGATGCGGGATCCGTACACGGTAGCTCAACTGCGAGGTATTGAATTGGATAAAGTGTTTAACGGCTAATCCGGCCACAAAGAGAAGAATACACAATGAAAAAGGTTAAGTTAACACAAATAAAGAGCGGTATCGACCGGCCTCTCCGTCAGAAAAGAACGCTGGAAGCCTTGAAGTTGGGTCGCATAGGCAAGACGGCCGTTGTGGAATGCACGCCCCAGATCGAGGGGATGATCGCCAAGATCAGTCACTTGGTGACCATTGAAGAAGCTTAATAACTAATCGAGAAAAACTACAAGAGATATGAACTTATCGAGTTTAGCACCTGCCAAGGGTTCCGTTAAGACAAACAAACGCTTAGGCCGCGGTTACGGTTCCGGTCACGGCAAAACGGCCGGCAGAGGTCATAAAGGCGCACAGTCCCGTTCCGGCTACAGCCGCAAAATCGGCTTCGAAGGCGGTCAGATGCCCCTTACCGGCGTGTGCCCAAATTTGGATTCAAGAATATCAACCGTGTCGAATACACGGCCGTAAACTTAGATACGTTGGAAAAACTGGCTTCCGAACATCAGATCAAACAAATCGACCCGGCGGTTTTGGCCGCTCACGGCTTGGTCGGTAAGAAAGATTTGGTCAAAGTGTTGGGTCGCGGCGAACTTAAAAGCGCTTTGGAAGTGAAAGCCCACGCTTTTTCCGAAAAAGCCAAGGCCGCCGTTGAAGCCTGCGGGGGCTCCGTTACGACTATCGCTTAAAGTTTACAAAGAATAACACCATGAAAAGATTCATAGAAACGATAAAGAACATCTTCAAGATAGAGGAGTTGCGCAAACGTATCCTCTATACGCTGGGGATCATCGTCATTTATCGTATCGGCTCCTTTATCGTGTTGCCGGGCATCGACCCGACGCAATTGGCGAACTTGCAGAGCCAAACGAGCGATGGTCTGCTGGGCTTGTTGAATATGTTCTCCGGCGGTGCTTTTTCCAATGCTTCCGTATTCGCTTTGGGGATCATGCCGTACATCTCGGCTTCGATTATCATCCAGCTGTTCGGAATGGCAATCCCCTACTTCCAGAAATTACAGAAAGAGGGGGAAAGCGGCCGGCGTAAGATGAACCAAATCACACGTGTCCTGACAATCGCCGTTACGGCCTTGCAGGCGCCCGCCTATCTGACGAACCTGACGACACAATTGCCCGCGGAAGCGTTCATCCCGTTCGACGGCTCCAACCCGGGCGCGTTCTTCTGGATTTCCTCCTGCATCCTGCTGACGGCCGGTACGCTGTTCGTCATGTGGTTAGGCGAGAGAATCACCGACAACGGCATCGGCAACGGTATTTCTTTGATCATCATGATCGGTATCATCGCCCGTCTGCCGTTCGCACTGTTCGGGGAATTCGTTTCCCGCCTCGAACAACAGGGCGGCGGATTGGTCGTATTCCTTTTGGAACTCGTTGTCCTGATTGTGGTCATCCTGTTGTGCATCCTGCTGGTGCAGGGTACGCGCCGGATTCCCGTTCAATACGCGAAACGCATCGTCGGCAACAAACAGTACGGCGGCGTACGCCAGTATCTGCCGCTGAAAGTGAATGCAGCCGGTGTCATGCCGATTATTTTCGCGCAAGCGATCATGTTCATTCCCGTCACGATTGCAGGTTTCGCCTCCCCCGAATCGGTCAATTCCGGTTTCTGGCGTGTGTTCATGGATTTCAACAGTTTCGGATACAACCTCGTATTCGCGCTTATGATTATCGTCTTCACGTATTTCTATACGGCTATCACGATGAATTCGCAGCAAATCGCCGAAGACTTGAAGAAAAACGGCGGTTTCATTCCCGGCATCAAACCCGGGAAACGGACGGCGGAATTCATCGACGACGTCATTTCGCACATTACGTTGCCCGGTTCCATTTTCCTCGCAATTGTAGCGATATTGCCGGCCATCGTGCGGATGTTCGGCGTCAGCACGCAGTTCGCCCAATTCTACGGCGGTACCTCGCTGTTGATTTTGGTCGGCGTCGTATTGGATACGTTGCAACAAATCGAAAGCCACCTCTTGATGCGTCACTACGACGGTTTGACGAAATCCGGCCGCATCAAGGGCCGCATGGGCGGCGCCTATGGCGTTGCTTAGTAAAAGCCGTAAAATGATACGCACCTACTCGCCTGAAGAGATTGAAAAAATCAGGGAAAGTTCATTGCTGGTAGGCAAGACACTGGCGGAAGTCGCCAAAGTCATCGCTCCCGGCGTTAAAACAATGGAATTGGAACGTGTGGCCGACGCATACATCCGGTCGGTCGGCGGAGTTCCGGGCTTCAAGGGGTACGAAGGTTTCCCCTACGCACTCTGTATCTCCGTCAATGAAATCGTCGTACACGGCTACCCGAGCGAATACGCGCTGAAAGAGGGCGACATCGTTTCCGTGGACTGCGGGGTTTACAAGAACGGCTTTCACGGCGACTCAGCCTATACGTTCGCGGTTGGTGAGGTTTCGGAACCCATACGCCGCCTGATGGAAGACACGAAAGCGTCGCTCTACGAAGGCATCAAACAGGCGGTGGCCGGCAACCGGACCGGCGACATCGGTTGGGCGAT
>CAMWSI010000072.1 GCA_947176875.1 uncultured Bacteroidales bacterium | reverse complement strand
CATGGCTTCGCGTGGCAACAACATAGACGTGGGTACGTTGGCCGACGGTATGTACCAGGCCATGGTCACGACCGTGGCGGGCTTGATTGTCGGCATCATCGCCTATATATGCTATAATTATCTGGTGGCACGCGTCGAAAATCTTGTCTATACGCTCGAGGCGCGCAGCACCGAATTCATGGACTTGCTCAACGAACCGGTAAAATAACAGGTCATGGCGATTCAACACAGACATAAGCGGGACAGCAATTTCAGCACGGCTTCGATGTCGGACCTCGTGTTTCTCCTGCTCATTTTCTTTATCCTGCTGTCCACGCTCGTAAGCCCGAACGCCATCAAACTGCTGTTGCCGCGGAGCGAGAGTCAGACGATGGCCAAACAGAATCTGACGGTGTATATCAACGAGGAACTGCAATATTTTGTGGAGCAGACGTGGGTGGATCCGACCGATTTGGAGACGGCGATTTACGAGGCCACGCGCTCCAATCCCTCCGCCACCGTCGTGTTGCGTTCCGACAAGACGGTGCCGATTCAGAACGTGGTGACGGTCTTGGATGCCGTGAACCGTATCAACGCTTACGAGACAGAGAAGTTGAAAGTGATTTTGGCGACGGCGCCGCATGAATGAGAGGCTTATGGCAAACAAGAAGAAAGATAACGCCCGTTGGTTCGCATGGACAGGCACGCTCTTATTCGCGGGACTGCTCGTAGGCTTGTTGCGGCTGTTGGGCTTGCATTATTGGGTGCCGCCGCCTCCCGAATACGGCATCGAAGTTAATCTGGGCTATGCGGAAGTCGGCATGGGGGCCGAACCGATGGCGGCCCAACCGCCGGTGGCGTCTGCGCCTGAACCGATGCCCGAGCCGTTGCCCGTACAGGAAGAGACCGTCATGACTTCCGTGGACGAGGAGGCGCCGGCCATTGCGGCTCAGCCCCAATCCAAGCCGAAGCGGCAACCCCAGTCGGAGACTCGGTCCAAGCCCGAACCGCAACCACAAAAACCGGCGGAACCGGAAGCCAAGCCTGAACCGGAAAAACCGGCCGAGCCGGCCGTGAATCCGTTGGCGCTTTATCCGGGCAAGCGCAAACAACCGCAGAGTGATGCGCCAGCCACGGGGCAGGGCGTCAAGCCGGGCAACGGCGATATGGGTAGTCCGACCGGTACGGCGCAGTCGGCTGAATACGGTCGCGGCGGTGCGGGTGGCGGCATCTCGTTCTCTTTGGCCGGCCGCACGCTCATGAGTCTGGTCAAACCGGAATACAATTCCGAGGAGCAGGGCATCGTGGTGGTTAAGATATGGGTGAACCGTCAGGGCGAAGTCATCCGCACACAGACGGGTGTACAGGGAACGACGACGATGGACGAACAGTTGTGGGCCACCGCCCGCCGTGCCGCCATGGGGTCACGTTTCGTCCCCAAGGAGAATGCGCCGGAAGAACAGGTGGGCACGATCAGTTATAAGTTTATCATCGGGCAGTAACCGCCTGTCGGGGCGTCTGCGGCACCGCGGCCGTACCGCTTCCGGTTCTTTAGACGCGGTCTGCCGGAGATATCCGCCGGTGCGGAACCATCGATTCGACTAAACGCTTATGAAAGGAAACCGTTTTTTCGTGCGCCCCTGGGCGCGTGTGGCCGTGGCCTATCTGGCTGGCATCGCCGTCATGTTCGTTTTCATGCGGTTGGAAATGCCTAAGTATCTTTCGTTGTTGCATCTGTTTATTCTGATTTTCGCGATGGACGCCGTGGGTTTCTGTTGCTGGCGGACTTGGGTACGCGCCCGCCCTCAGGCGTGGGTACGGTATGGCCTCTATGCCGTCCATTTTCTTCCGGCCTTGCTGCTGTTGATTTTCTTTATCGGACTGACGCGGCAGAATGTCAGTCTTTGGTCGCCGTTTTGGCGAACCTATGGATTGGGGGTTGTTGTGATATTGTTGTTGCCGCATCTGATTATGGCGGCCGTGTATATCGTGTGGGCGGCCGTGTACGGTATCGGCCGCCTGTGCAAGGCGGAAGCCTTTGCGGTGCGCTGGTGGCGCGGTAGGCATGGCGTGGCGATGGGGGTGGCGGGTTTGAGTTTTGCCGTCATGCTTTACGGCGTATTGTTCGGGGCGTTCGACCTACAGGTGTTGCGGGTGCCCCTGCGGCAGCCGTCGGCGGGGGAAACAGCCGGCGGGGTCGTGTCCGGTCGGGCGGCGGTCGGACGGATTCCGGACGGATTGGCCGGTTATAGAATCGTGCAGATTTCCGATTTCCATATCGGCAGCTTTGTCGGAACCGGTTTCGTGGAACGTGTCGTGCGGGAGGCGATGGCTTTGGAACCCGACCTCGTGGTCTTTACCGGCGACATCGTGAATTTCGGATCGGCGGAGTTGTTGCCCCATGTGGACGTCTTGTCCGGATTGCACGCGCGGGACGGCGTTTACGCCATCATGGGCAATCACGACTATGGCGACTATGTGGGGTGGGAATCGGCGGAGGCCAAAGCCGCGAATTTGCGGTTGCTGAAAGAAACGTATGCGCGGATGGGCTGGCGGTTGCTCGACAACCGTTCGCTTTGGATTGTGCGGGGCGGGGACAGCCTGAGATTGGCCGGTGTGGAAAACTGGGGCGGCGGACACCGGTTTCCGAAATACGGTAACTTGGACGCGGCTCTGGCCGGAACGGCATGCGCCATCGATACGGCGGCCGCCCGACCGGACTTTTGCCGGGCCGGTTTCCCGCATGTCTATACGGTTTTGCTTTCGCACGATCCCTCGCATTTCGACAGCATCGTCGCGCCTCGTTATCCGCAGGTGGATCTGTGTCTGTCCGGGCATACGCACGGTATGCAGCTGGGCATACGGATAGGCGGCAAGGATTATACGGCCGCCCGCCGTATGTATCGGCATGATGCGGGGCTGTACACGATTGAGGACGGCCGTCGGCTCTATGTCAATACGGGCGTCGGTTTCAACGGGGCGCCTTTCCGCGTCGGCATCCGTCCCAGAATCGTTTTGTTGGAGTTATAGCGAAAGCAATGTCGGTCTCGGTACGACGTCCATAGTAAGGTCATGCCTGTGGCGGTTATGCTGGCTTGTCCATCGGATCGTCTGAGAACGGTAGCGTGAACAACCGGTGTTCAATCGGATGCAGTTCGAAGATTTGTGCCACGCGGTTCGGATCGGTGTCGCTGATGAAGACCTGTCCGAAATGGTCTTCGCCGACGACTTGCAGTAATTTATAGACCCGGTTCTTGTCCAATTTATCGAAAACGTCGTCCAGAAGCAGGATGGGATGCAGGTTCTTCTGTCGCCTCATATATTCCCATTGCGCGAGCCGTAGCGAGAGCAGAAACGATTTCTGTTGTCCCTGAGAGCCGGTTTTTTTCAACGCATAGCCGTCCAGGGTCAGATGCAGGTCGTCGCGGTGTATGCCCACGGACGTATATTGCAGAAAACGGTCTTTTTCGGCGGTGGCTGTCAGGGCGGCCTTGTAGTGCTCCGGTTCGCCGACCGTGCTGCGGTACGTCATGCCCGGTTTTTCGTGCTCTTCGGCTATTTCGTTGAAGTATTGGCAAAAATAGGGCTGTAACGCCTCTATGAATGCTAGCCGTTCATGCAGGATAGCCGTTCCCCGGTCGGCCAATTGCGTGTCGAGTATATCCAAAAGCGCGGCGTCCACGATATTTTGTTTCAGCAGGTGGTTCCGTTGCCCCAGCGCATGGTTGTAGGCGATGAGGTTGTCGAGATAGCCCCGGCTGAATTGGGAAATCACGCTGTCTAAAAAACGGCGCCGGCATTCGGCCGTACCATAGACGAGCTCCTGATCCTGCGGCGCGATCATGATGAGCGGGATACGGCCGATGTGTTCCGACAGCCGGTCGTATTCCTTGCTGTCTATCTTGAGCGTCTTGCGTCCGCCCCGCCGGTAAGTGCAATGGACTTGGAACGCATCGTCGTCGTGGCGGTAGGCGCCGTGTATGGCGAAGAAACCGTCGCCGTGTCGGATGTTCTGGGCATCTACGTTGTTGAAATAACTTTTGGAGAACGACAGGTAATGGATGGCGTCGAGCAGATTGGTCTTGCCACTGCCGTTGTTGCCCACGAAGCAGTTGATTTTCGGGCAGAACGTCAGTTCCGCTTCCTTGTAATTCTTGAAAGACGCGAGGGTCAGGCGGCTCAGGTACATGGCAGTTGTTTTATCGTTTCGGCCACCGATTCCATAAGCCACATGGGCGTGGAGGTAGCGCCGCATACGCCGACCGACCGGAAACCGTGTGAACAGAAGGCGCCGCGGTCCAATTCCTGGGGGTCGGTAATGAAGAATGTATGCGGGTTGTGGGTTTTACAGATTTCGTACAGATATTGACCGTTGGAGCTTTTTTTGTCGCTGACGAAGACGAGCGCGTCGTGCGCCTGCGCGAACTGTTTGAGTTTTCCGGCCCTGGCGCTCATGCTTTTGCAGATGCTGTTCACCATTTCGAACGCGCCATCCTCCGTCTCGCAGCGTCGGCGGATGTATTCGGCCAGTTTCAGATAGTCGCTTTCGTTCATCGTCGTTTGGGAATAAAGGCGGGTGGGGCGGTTGTAGCGTAGCGGCATGGCGTCTTCGAAGCGGCTGATGACGATGGCGCGGTTACCGGTCTGTCCGTTCAATCCGCGTACCTCCGCATGGCCGGCCTTGCCGTAGATAAGGACTTGGCCGTTTTGTGCCGCGACTTCTTCAAAGCCTTTTTGGATTCGTTCCTGCAATTTGAGTACCATCGGACAGGTGGCGTCGATGAGTTCGATGCGGTTTTCCCTGGCGATACGGTAGGTTTCAGGCGGTTCGCCGTGGGCTCTGATCAATACCTTGACGTCGTGCAGGCGGCGAAAGGCTTCGTCGTCTATGACTTTGAGCCCGAGGGCGGCGAGCCGTTCCACTTCCCGGCTGTTGTGCACGATGTGGCCGAGGCAGTACAGGCCGTCCGGGCTGCGGTCAAGCTGGGCTTCGGCGGCCTTGATGGCGGAAACCACGCCGAAGCAGAAACCCGATTGTTCGTCTATCGTTACTTGCATGGCGGCAGGTTGTTTGTTTGAACCGGTGGTTCCGGCCGGGTTCTGTCCGTACTTATCGTCATGATGCGGTCTTTGTCGGGGTGTAGGAAAGATTGACCCAGTAAGACGGATTCCAGCGTATTGATTTTGGTTTCGTCGTAAGGCGCGGCCACCCGCAGGTAGTTTTCGGTATAACCCAGCATGCAGTCGTCGGGCTGCCGGGTTTCCGCGTCGCGGTTGTCCGGGATTTCGGGGGCGGCGTTTGGCCGTATCGTTGCCAGATGCTCCGATTCCCACAAAACGACGGCATTCTGACCCGCGAACCGTTCGTAAAAGGCGGCTTTCTTGGTGTCGGAAAGTGCGTGGAGCCGTCGGCTGCGTTCTTCTTTCTCGGCCGGGGCATAAGCGTTTTCGTAGCGGTAGGCCACGGCTTCCGGTCGCGCCGAGTACGAA
>CAMWSI010000071.1 GCA_947176875.1 uncultured Bacteroidales bacterium | reverse complement strand
TGCCCCCGATGTCGTCGTGGGTGTAGGCGGTTATGGGATCGTCGCCACGTTGTTTATGGCGGGTCGGCTCAGTATTCCGTATCTGATACAGGAGCAGAATTCCTATCCGGGGCTGACCAACCGGCTTTTGGCCAAGAAAGCACAGAAGATCTGTGTGGATTACGAAGGCTTGGAGCAGTTTTTTCCGAAAGAAAAGATATTGCTGACCGGCAACCCGATACGGCAGGATATTACCGATTTGCAGGCGAAGCGCACGGCGGCTTTCGAACATTTCGGCCTGTCGCCCGACAGGCCCGTCCTGTTGGTTGTGGGCGGCAGTCTGGGGGCTGGCTCGATCAACCGCGGCATGATACGCCATGTGGATGAAATCTTGGCGGCGGGCTGTCAGGTGCTGTGGCAGACGGGCGGCTATTATTACAAACAGGTGCAGGCCGCGATGCCGGAACGTCCGGGGCTGGTGTTGCGCGATTTCATCAAGAATATGGATTGGGCCTACGCTATGGCCGACATCGTGGTTTCGCGCGCCGGCGCCATCGCCATATCGGAACTTTGTGTCGTCGGCAAACCGGTCATCCTCGTGCCTTCGCCCAATGTGGCCGAAGACCATCAGACCAAGAACGCCATGGCCCTCAGCGCGCGCAATGCCGCTATACTGTTGCCGGATCACAAGGTTTACGACAAACTGGGCGAGACGGTCGTGGATCTGTTGCGGAACGGCCGCCGCAAAGAGCTGATGGCCGAGAATATTTCCCGTTTGGGCAAGACGACTTCGGCGCAGGACATCGCCAAATGGGTGTTCCGTATCGCCGACGAGGCGGCCGCCGGGGCGGGCAGGCCAAATGCGAAGACAACGGAATAATCGGAAGAATGAAGATGCGGGCGGCGGATTTGGATATAAGGCGGTACGACCGGATTTATTTTCTGGGGATAGGCGGCATCGGCATGAGCGCCTTGGCGTTGTATTGTCTGCACGAAGGCAAGCGGGTCTGCGGCTACGACCGGGTTGAGACCGATCTGTGCCGCCGTCTGGCCGAGGCCGGCGCGCAAATCCATTATACGGAATCGCCGGAACTTGTGCCGTCCGATACGCAACTGGTCATTTATACGCCGGCCGTTCCGGCCGACCACCGCGAGTGGACGGTATTGCGCGGCTTGGGCGTGCCGGTCTGCAAGCGGGCGGAAGTGTTGGGTGCCTGTACGCGGCCGTATAAAACGCTGGCTGTGGCCGGTTCGCACGGCAAAACGACGACTTCCGCGCTCTTGGCCTATCTGCTGCATGAAACCTGCGGCTGTTGCGCCTTTTTAGGCGGTGTGGCCAAGAACTACGACAGCAATTTCCTCCATACGCCGGGGGCGGAATGGGCCGTGGCCGAGGCCGACGAGTACGACCGCTCCTTTTTGCAGTTGCATCCGCGTTACAGCATCGTCACGGCCATGGACGCCGATCATCTCGACATTTACGGCACGGTCGGAAACATGCGGGCGGCTTACGCCGATTTTATGCGGCAGACCGATTTGGAACGGGGCGGGGTCATCATCAAGGACGTCTGGCGGCCTTACGTGCCGGACGTGCCGGTTTATCGGACCTACGGGTTGGAGGCGACGGCCGCCGCGCAGGTGTATGCGCGCGGTCTGCGTGTCGAAGAGGGGGCATACCGTTTCGACTATGTCAGTCCCGATAGGGAAATAAACGATTTGAGGCTGACCTATCCGGGCCGCCACAATGTGGAGAACGCGCTCGCCGCCATCACGGCCGCGCTGGCGGCCGGCCTTTCGGCCGAAGACATCCGGCGATTGCTGCCGGGATTTCGCGGCGTCAAGCGTCGCTTCGACATACAGTACCGTAGCGAAACCGGCCTGTATGTGGACGACTACGCCCATCATCCGGACGAAATCGCCGTCTGTCTGCGCGCGCTCCGCGAACTCTACCCGCGGCGGCCCATGCGGGTGGCCTTTCAGCCGCACCTGTACAGCCGCACCCGAGATTTGGCCGACGCGTTCGCGCAGAGCCTGCGGCTGGCCGACGAAATCGTGTTGCTCGACATCTATCCGGCGCGCGAGCGGCCGATACCGGGCGTCACTTCCCGCAGTATAGGCGACTTGATAGAGGGGCGGCCGGTGCGTTACGCTTCGCTGGCGGATGCCTTCGGGTTGCTGACGGGCTTGCCGCCCATGCCGGTATTGGTGACGATGGGCGCCGGTAACATCGATACGTTGGTGGAACCGTTGCGCCGGCACTACGAGAAGAATAACGCATAAACGCCCGATAGAGACCGATGAAAAGACGAATCAGGAAAACCGTATTGTGGACATTGGGCATAGGCTCGGTCGTCCTGCTGTTCTGGCTCGTCCGTTTCGCCGAGCGGCAACGGCTGGCCACCACGTGCGGCGGTTACGAAATCCGTGTCGGTCGCACCGGCGGCGTTTATCTACAGGAACGCGACATAGAAAAATGGCTCGACAAGTCGGTGCGTTGGAAAGAAGGCAAGGTCGCGGAACTCAATCCGTCGCTTATAGAACATGTGTTGGGCGAGAATCCGTACGTGGCGGAGGCGCAGGTCTATTTCACGACCGACGCCAGGTTGCATATGGATGTGCGTCAGCGCGAGCCTTTCCTGCGCGTCTATGCGCCCGATGCGTTCTATCTGGACGAAACCGGACGGCGGTTGCCGGTCAATACGGCCTATCCGTGCCGCCTGCGTGTCTGCACGATGGAGGGTTCGGCTACGGAAGAGCGTCTGGCACAGGCGTTCGCCTTGGAAAAAATGTTGCGGCGCGACAGTCTGCTCGACGCGATGATAGACCAGATGCACCTGAACCGGCGGCAGGAATTCGAGTTGATACCGAAAGTGGGTTCCCAGCGTATCCTGCTCGGTACGTTCGACCGCATGGAGGAGAAGTTGGCGAATACGGTGCTGTTTTACCGGAATGGTATGGCGCAAAGCGGTTGGGAACGTTATGCCGTGTTGAATATGAAATACAAGGGACAGATAGTGGCCGTGCGCCGTTAGCGGATGGCATGGCGCCGTTCCGGAGACGTGCGGCCGCGGCGGTCGCATGAGGCGGATTGCTTATAAGAAAATAAATTTACGAGATATGAAAGCAGATGGAAACATAGTGGTCGGCCTGGACATCGGCACGACCAAAGTCGTGGCCATGGTCGGCGAGAAATCCGAGAACGACAAAATCAGGATTCTGGGTTACGGGCATACCGTTTCGTTCGGCGTGCAGCGCGGTACGGTCATCAATATCGTCAAAGCCTCGGAGGCCATCCGGGAAGCGGTGGAGATAGCCGAGAAGAACACGGACGTGGATATCCGCTCCGTCTATGTCGGGATTGCCGGCCAACATATCCAGAGTTACCGTCAGCGCGGTACTTCCATTCGCGCCAATCCGGAGGCTGTCATCACCAAGAGGGAAATCCGCGATTTGCAGCGTTCCATGTTCAACAGCCAGACCAATCCGGGCGAGCGTATCATCCATGTCATCCCGCAGACTTTCACGCTGGACCGACACCAGAATCTGACGGAAGACGATATCGTCGGCATGGTGGGGACGACGATTGAAGCCAACTACCATATCGTCACGGCGCAGGAGAATGCGGTTAATTTGATCCAGCGGAGCGTGGAAAAAGCGAATCTGGAACTGGCCGGTTTCGTGTTGGAGCCGATGGTGTCGGCCATGTCGGTTCTGAACGACGATGAGAAACAGGCGGGAGTCGTGCTGGTGGATATAGGCGGCGGCACCACCGATGTCGCCGTCTTTCAGGACAGCGTGCTTTGGCATACGGGGGTCATTGCGTTTGCCGGCAACGCCATTACGGACGATATTCAGGACACGTGCAAGGTGTTGCCGTTGCAGGCCGAGAAACTTAAGGTGCAATACGGTGCGGTATTGCCGTCGGCCGAGAGCAACAATCTGTATGTGACTACAAGCAGCGTGACCGGCCGTGCGCCCCGCGAGATTTCCGTCAAGAATCTCATCGAGATCATCAAGGCGCGTATGGAAGAGATTTTGGCGGCCGTACAGTGGGAAATCGAGGAATCGGGTTGCGAGAATATGCTCGGCGGCGTGGTGCTGACGGGCGGCGGCGCCAAAATGAAATTCCTGCCGCAGCTGACCGATTACGTCATCGGACGGGAATCGCGTCTCGGCGCTCCCACGCGTTATCTGAGCGAGGATTCGCCGGCCGAATTGAGCGATCCTATTTTTGCGACCGCCATCGGTCTGGTCATGTTCGGTCTGCACCGGGAAGCCGAACTGGCGGAGGAAGAAGCGTTGCAACAGGCGGAACGGGATGCGCGTATGGCGGAAATGGAGGCCGCCCGTCGTGAGGAACAGGCGGCCCAGGCTGCCGCGGAAGCGACGGCCGCCGCCGGACAAGCGGAGGAAAAAGCGGCCAGACCGAAACGCAAGTTGTTCGATTGGCCGCAGAAAACCAAAGAAATGGTGGTGAATTGGATGAAAGACGTCGATGACGACGAGGAACTTTAGCGGCGTTTCCGTTTTTAACAATACATGGTGTATAAGTTGCGGACGGGAGCGTGCCAAGGAGGCTCGGAATAGTTTAATTTTGTCTTTATCATAGGAGCGGTAGGCCGCGGAAACCGGAAACGGGAAAGAGCCGCGGCCGGGCATAAGAAAAACAGGAAAAGAAATATGGAGAACACGAACAATTACGACGACATCCTCTCTTTCGTGGCGCCGAAAGAGAGCGATTCCTACATCAAGGTCATCGGTGTGGGCGGCGGCGGTTGCAATGCGGTCAATCACATGTACCGTCAAGGCATCGTAGGCGTTAATTTTGTCGTATGCAACACCGACGCGCAGGCTTTGCAGCAAAGTCCTGTGCCGGTCAAATTGCAGTTGGGACGGACGAAAGGTCTCGGCGCCGGCAACGTGCCGGCCGTGGCCCAGCAAGCCGCGTTGGAGAAAAAGGAGGAGATCAAGGAGATTATTTCCGACAATACCCACATGTTGTTCGTGACGGCCGGTATGGGCGGCGGCACCGGGACGGGGGCCGCGCCGGTGGTGGCGGCCGTGGCCAAGGAAATCGAACTTGACGACGACGTGAAGGAGATTCTGGTCGTGGGCATCGTTTCCACGCCGTTCTCTTTCGAGGGACGCCGCCGTTTGCAGCAGGCGCAGGAGGGCATCAAGGAATTGCGCAAGTACGTGGATGCCATTCTCGTCATCAATAACGACAATCTGCGTACGATGGGCGGCAAGATGCCGTTCAAGGATGCGTTGGCCAAGGCCGACGACGTATTGAGTACGGCGGCCAAAGGCATATCCGAAATCATTACGGTGCATACGATGATCAACGTCGATTTCCGCGATGTCAATACCGTCATGAGCCAAAGCGGCGTCGCGCTCATGGGCGTGGGCAGGGCCAACGGCGAAAACCGCGCCAAGGAGGCCATCATGGCGGCGATGGATTCGCCTTTATTGAACGACAACAGCATCGAGGGCGCGCAAAGCATTCTG